>JAPLGT010000030.1:0-57931 GCA_026390035.1 Chloroflexota bacterium | reverse complement strand
AGTTTCACTTATTTCCTGCCACGGCTTGAGCGTGCTATACTCCATATCGATCCTCCTCGGTTGTTGGTTGTCTGGCGACACCAATTTTACCGAGAAGGGTCTTTTTGTCTAGCTGTCAAGCTTTCTTGAGAACGCCATATGTACACTTGGTCCGTTCTTCCCCATTACCGGCTGTGGAAATTATGGGTACTTTGGTTTAAATTTATTGGGTATTATTTTAGGAGCGGCGGCCCAGAGTTTGCCTGGCCTGTCAGGGTATGGTTGCTGGGGTTGGAGTGAGCACAGCAGGCAGGGCGGTGTTGCTGAATCCGAAAGTGCCTCTGTAAACGAAGTATGTCACTCGCCCCGGTCTGATAGTCAATTCGATCTTATCTGTCAGCTTTTCTGAAAATGCAATTTTGACCTCGTATCGCCCGGCCGGCAGGTCGCTTATGACCATATTTTCTGCATAGTATTCATCGGGGTTGACTGCTTCGGGACCATAAGTATTGACGGTCCATTCTCGGTTGGTCTCCACGGAGCGGATAAAAACAACCCGGCTGTGTGCTGGTTCGCGATTTGAATCCAATACCTGGCCAGCCAGTACTCCCCAGCCTTGTGGTGGGGCGATCCATAGCTCAGGATTCCTGGTGTTGTAGTAAGAATCTTTGCCCAGACGCAGTTCGAAATGCAAGTGTGGTCCCGTTGTGTAGCCTGTATCTCCAACTTCGCCAATCTGAGTGCCAGTATCCACCCATTGCCCTAAAGAGACATTTACAGCTTGCAGGTGGGCATAAATGGTGTATATCGCCTGTCCGTTGTATCCAAAATCATGTCGAATCGCTACCGCGATCCCATAAGGGTCTTTGATGTTATCTGGGGCGCTGCTGAAAAGCCCCCAACCAGCCCAGGTGATCACGCCGGGACCGGCTGCTAAAACCGGCGTTCCGGATAGGGATGGAATATCAACCCCGGTGTGTGTGATTCCTGGGGATAAATCTGTTCCACCGTAACGATAATTTGCGATTGGCCAGTTGACTACGTCCGCTGCAATTGGGCGGGCAAGGTAGAAATGGTCAAATTCTCCAAAAGCCAATGGTACTGGATATTGTGGTGGTCGCCATGCTGAAACTGGTTCGTCGCCAGGCGTAGGCAAGCTCAACCTTAGCGGCGCAGTCTGCCCAGGGGTTGTGCGGATAAATATGCAATCGGGGTTGGGACAGGCTGCGGCTGTCATTGCCTCTGTCGGGATAATTTTGGGTACGGCTATTGGCCGATTAATTACCGCAGTTGCAGTACCTGCTGCTGGCTTTACATTTGTTTGGCAGGCGGATAATACCCAAAGTATTACCAGGAAGATCGATAGGTGTTTGGTGTTCATGGCGCAACTGTAAATGTGGGTCGCATCGTGGGAGTAGATGTTAGCGTGGGTGTTGCCGTCTTATATCGATAACCCTTTGGTGTTGCGGTGGGTGTACGCGTTGGAGGAATGATAACTGTAGGCGTGATAAATATATCTATGGGGTAAAGCTGCAGCATGGCTGTACGCCAGTCCAGGCCGTTGCTCATGATGAATTCGTTGAACTGAATGCCTTTGAAATAAGTTCGCCAGTTATCGAGCGCTGGGATGCGTTCCCAGCCAAACTTGTGGGCTGTTGCGGTCAGGTCCACCCAGAACCCGGATGGGATGGAGGCTGCATATGCGCCGCCCTGATCGTAAGCTGATGGGTCGAGACTGTAGCGTGAAGATAGGTCCCAGGGCAGCACGCGCAAGGGTTCGCCTTGTGATCCATCCTGCGCAAGGGTTCGCAGAAAGATACGCCAGTAAGTTCTCCCATCTATTTCTTCACGCACGCTAACCATCCAGCCTGCGTTGATGGTTAGTGGATTTATCGCGATTGCTCGCCCTGTGAAGAGCCAGTCCTGGGCTTTGCCAGGGTCCAGCTCTGATGTGAGTGGTGTATAAGCGTTTTCCAGACTGGCAAGCGCGTCCCATCCGGTATCATTGATGATGCGCTGTCGCAGGGCTATGAACGATTCGTTGACAGCATCATGCAAGTAAGGGTGTGGAGCATCCACATCCTGGAGCTTAACGATCGAGGCGCGTTTTCCGGGATTGTCATCCACGAGTTGTTCTTGTGGTTGCCAGAGTGCCGTAGGAGTCAGCAAACCCTGGTTATAGAAAGTATTCGGTAGGCCAGTAACCCGTTCAAGATGCCAATCCAATCCGTGGATATCCGGGATCGGTGTCGGTGGTAGCAGCAGAGTGCCGTTGAGAGCATAAGCAACCAGGTAATCCTGGTTAGGACCTGCCAGCCGTGTCGCGATTTCATTTCCCGATGCGCTCCAGGCGGGCCAATCACCTGACCCGGCGTGCACTGGCGGTTGCTCTGGGTAAATGCTATCCCATGCGTAAATACCATCAGGTTCACCGTTTTTGTGAGAAGCCCAGGCCAGCTTGCTGCCATCTGGCGACCAGCTTGGGCGGGTATCGGTACTGTCAGGAGCCTGGCTCATATTAACAAAACGGCCATCATCTGGCTTATCCAGATTGGCGACCCAGATTTCATTATCCCCGCTGCGATTTGAAACGAAAGCCACCTCGCGTCCAAGCGGAGACCAGACCGGATCCTGGTCGAAGGCAGGATCATTTGTCAACTGAATGGTTTGCCCAGGATTCGAAATTGAAAGGATATTGATTTCCATCTGGTCGCCGGACATTGTTTCGTAGGTGATCCATTGATCATCTGGAGACCAGGCCGGATTGCCATCGAATTCTGGTGTGTCCGTGATTCGGGCGATTTGACCATCTGTCAGGCTTAGCGTATAAAGATCCCAATATGCATTGCGATTGGAAGCGAAAATAACCTTATTGCCATCTCTATTAATAGCCGGAGATACATCATCCCATAACCCATTAGTCAAGCGCAACGGTGCCATTTTTAATGGCGCGTACGCAAACAAATGATTATAGCCATTATCATCCATGGATAGGATGAACGTTTGAGTCATATCGCCGGGCAATGGCGTGGCTGTTCGTGTCGGGGTACTGCTGGCTGTAAGTGTTGGGGATGACGTCAGGGTAATGGTATTCGTCGCTGCGGGGCTGGGCGTTGCTGTTTCAAGTGGTTTGATGCAGGCGCCGAGCAGTGTAATCTGTATCAACAAAATTGCCAGCAAAGCGTAGTTGCGGTTCATAAGAGTCAATTGTACTCTGAGAGGAACCAAATAAACCGTTCTTTACAGCGCTGTAAGGTGTTATCAGGTTGGCAGTCTTTGATTTGCAGGTCAGAGTTTGAACTGATCATTTATGGATTTAGCAGTTCAAAAGGGTCGAAGAGCTGATACTTGCCGCTCATGCGCCAGATTGTATAATTTTTTACTTCGTCAGCTGTCACGTTGCTGAGGTAATACGCCATGACTGGGAAGCTAGCCCTCGCTGGCCCCCAACGTGTCTCAAAGTGCAGGTGAGGCCCGTCAGTCATCCCGGTCAGACCTGTTTCTGCGATCTGGTGCCCACAATTGACTTCCTGCCCAATAATTAGCTGTTGGATATTTTGTAAGTGTGCGTAGACTGTATAGAGCGAATCCCCTACCGGGATTTTGTGGTTCGCGATGATTTTCGTTGGGATATGTTCATACGGTGTTTCCAGCATAACCATATCGCCATAGGGGGGCCGGTTATGGATGATGGTGCTGATTGTTCCATCCACAACAGCCAGCACCGGTGTTCCGGTAAATTTCTGTTTGCCACGTGTGATGAAACCTATATCCAGACCATGATGACCGCTGTCTTTGTAGGTGCCATCATCCATTACGCGAGGCATAATAAAGGGTTGAGTGACGATCAGGTTTAGTTTGTCCAGCGGTTGGATCGCCAACGGGGAGCAAATTAAGGGCTCGGCTTTGGGCAAAGCATGCGCAGTGGCAGTTGGAAGAATTGTCGGGGTGGCTGGTGCTGCGGTTGGGGTTATGTCAGGTTTCTTCAGTTGTGCAGCTGGTGTTGATTTGTTCTGGGTGGCTGGTGTGCAGGAACTTCCCAGAATCAAGGCTAGACCCAATAAAATTGTGCAGGCATTGCGAAATAGCGTTTTGCACAGGCACTGCATTCGCAATTGAATGGCTTTAGATTTCAAACTTAATTTCTCGGGTATCCGAATCAGGTTTTTCAGGGTAAAAAAGACGTGCCTGCAGGCTGAATTTTCCACTCTGTTGCCCGCCGCGTAGGTGCATGGTAAAAACGTTTTTCCTCTGCATTGGTTCGATGACACTGGCTGATGCAATTTCTTCACCGATGCTGTTAAAGAGAGTTACTTCCATGTATGGGCGCTGCTGAAAGGCAGTTGTTTCCACGTAGACGCGCATACGTACGGGGCCGTTATCCAAAACCGGCTCAACTTTTACTTCCTGGAAGCGCATTTCATCTGGCGGGACAGGAATATTTCCGGCTTCGGCCGGATTCAATTCTGGGAAGAACAGTTCGAGATCGTCAGGCATAGAGTTATTATAACAAAACCCGGTTTCATCTTGAAACCGGGTTTTGTTGTGGTTTCACCTGTATTGCATGGATCTAGCCGTGTTTGCGCTGAAATTCTCTCATGAATCCCGCCAGGGCTTCGGCAGATTCAATTGGCAGGGCGTTGTAGGTCGAAGCGCGCAAGCCACCAACAGAGCGATGACCTTTTAGTCCGATCATATTTTGTTTTTTGGCGTCTGAAGCGAAGGTATTTTCGAGTTCTTCGGTTGGCAGGCGGAAGGTGATATTCATGTTTGAACGGCTTTCGCGTTCGGCATGTCCCTTGTAGAATCCACCGCTTTCGTCAATAGCGTTATACACCACCTTCGCTTTTGCATCGTTGCGCCGTTGGACTTCAGTCAGCCCGCCCAGGTTGAGTGCCCACTTGAAGACCAGACCAACCATATAGATTGCAAAACAGGGGGGCGTATTGTGCATCGACCCGCCTGCTACCTGAACTTTGTAATCGAGCATAGCTGGCAGGTTGGCGGGGACACGTTCCAGCAGGTCTTCGCGGATAATTGTGACTACCACACCTGCTGGCCCGGCATTCTTTTGGGCACCGGCATAGATCAGACCATATTTGGTAACATCAATCGGGCGGCTGATAAAGTCAGATGATGTATCCACAAAAAGAGGCACATTTGCTGGCGGGACCGGTTCATCCTTGAATTCCACGCCGTGAATGGTCTCATTCGATGTGAAATACAGGTAGGCAGCTTGTGGGTCGAGTTTAAGTTCATCCTGATTAGGAATGCGCTTGAAATTGTCTGTTTCGGCACTAAAGACAGATTTGGTTGTCCCAAGTTTTTGGGCTTCTTTTAACGCGCTTTTGCTCCAGGAGCCGGTAACGACATAATCGGCGGACGAGCCGGCAGGACGCAGGTTCATCGGGATCATGGCAAACTGCAGCGTTGCGCCGCCTTGTAGGAACAGCACCTTGTAATTCGCAGGGATTCCCATCAAGGAGCGCAGGTCTTGCTCTGCTTCAGCGATTACAGTCTCGAATTCTTTCGAGCGATGGCTGATTTCCATCACTGACATGCCGGTGCCCTTAAAGTCGATCAATTCTTTCTGAGCCTGTTCCAGTACCGATAGCGGTAGAATGGATGGGCCGGCATTGAAATTATGTGCACGGTTAATTTCTGACATTGATATTCTTGCTCCTTGTTGGAATCGATATTGGCACCCAGGATTGTATTATACCCTTGCAATAGGGATCTGTTTTTGTCTTGCAGGTTTTTTATATATCCATCGACAAAACAGAACGCAGCCAATGGTTTCTGAATTCTTTTGCACCTGTCAGTTTGGGTAAGAATACAAGTTTCCCATTTTTATCATGTCTTTTGTAGATTATCTAGTGGCATTCATCATAAATCACACGGCATAACTGTGATTGATATCGGTTGACACTTGCCATACCAGATTGGTACAATCTCTCATGAAAAACAGATACCCGCTCCCATGCTGATGGTACTTTTATCAGTTCCTGTTTTATAACCTGAAATGAGACCAAGGAGAACCTAATGAAAATATTAGTTTGTGACAAAACCGAAACCGAAGCTATTGACCTCATGCGTGCCGCGGGTCTGACTGTGGATATTCGTGACGATATCACCCCGGAACAACTTCCAAGCGTTCTGCCTGCTTATGATGGTATGGTAGTTCGTAGCCGGACCAAAGTCCGCCAAGCGCTGCTGGAAGTTTGCCCTAACTTGAAAGTGATTGTGCGTGGTGGTGTTGGACTGGATACAATCGACGTTGAGTTTGCCAAATCCAAAGGTATTACTGTCATGAATACTCCCCTAGCCAGCTCCGACTCTGTTGCAGAATTGACCATTGGTTATATGTTCGCCTTGGCGCGTTCCATTTACCAGGCAACCGCCACGATGAAAGCCGAAAAATGGGAAAAGAAGGCCTTTGAAGGCGATGAAATCGGCGGTAAAACCCTTGGGCTAATTGGTATTGGAAATATTGGCAAAGCTGTTGCTTCGCGCGCGACCGCCTTGGGGATGAAGGTAATCGCCTATGATCCATACGTTAAAGTTGTTGATGGCGTCAAAATTATTACTAACCTGGACGAATTGTTGGCACAGGCCGATTACATCAGCCTGCACCTGCCGAAGACGAAAGAATCATCTGGGATGATTGGCCAGGCTCAAATTGATATGATGAAAAACGGTGTGCGTATCATTAACTGCGGGCGTGGTGGCATCGTAGATGAGAATGCGCTCTATGATGCACTCACTAGTGGCAAGGTGGCTGGCGCTGCGTTAGATGTTTTTGCTGAAGAACCGCCCACCGATTGGAAACTGATTAAGCTTCCTAATGTAATTGGTTCACCCCATATTGGTGCAGCAACCAAGGAAGCCCAGGGTCGGGTGGGTGCTGAAGTGGCTGAAAAACTGATCGCGTTTGCCAAAACAGGAAAATAACTTTCATGAGGGCGGCCCGTTGCGACCCAATCCATTTGCTTGGTGCATTTGGTTAGGCGCAGGCAGGTCGCTCTTATCAATTTAATGGAGAGCCCATGAAAACCTTTGACGATATAGGTGTGCAGATACCCCAAATATACCTGCCCAAGGCGGGTACGGACCTGACAAAGTGGGCTGTCATTGCCTGCGACCAGTTCACATCTCAGCCGGAATACTGGCAGAAAGTCGAACAGATTGTCGGTAACAGCCCATCCACGCTAAACCTTACTTTGCCAGAGGTTTATCTTGAAGCGGCCGACGAAGCGACGCGTATTCAAAAAATTCAGACTGGGATGCGCGCTGCGCTTTCCGGGGACAATCCTTTATTGCAGCCACGCGAAGGTTTGATCTATGTCGAACGAACAGTGGCTGGGCGTACTCGCAAAGGGCTTGTTCTGGCGCTTGATCTTGAACATTACGATTTCGCGAAAGGTTCATCCAGTCTTATTCGGGCTACCGAGGGCACGATTGTCGAGCGTCTGCCCCCACGCATGAAAATTCGCGAAGGTGCTGATCTGGAATTTCCACATATCCTTGTGCTGATCGATGATGCTCTGCGCACAGTCATTGAACCGCTTCAGCTTGCCAAATCTAATATGGAAAAGATCTATGATTTTGATCTGATGTTGGGAAGCGGTCATCTTGCGGGCTACCTGGTTAGTTCCGAACTCCAAAACGGGGTTATCACCGCACTCCGGGGTTTGTCTCAGCCAGATGTTTTTGCTGAAAAGTATGCTGTCCAGGATCAACCTGTGCTATTGTTTGCAATGGGCGATGGCAATCATTCTTTAGCCACTGCCAAAGCTATTTGGGAAAAACTCAAGCTAACGCTAGACCGATCCAAATGGGATGGGCATCCAGCTCGTTATGCCCTGGTTGAGATTGAAAATGTACACGATGAAGCACTCAATTTTGAGCCGATTCATCGCGTACTCTTTGGTCTAAAGCAGGATCTGCTGGGGGCTCTCCAAATGCATTTCGGAATTAATTTTCATTTTACGCCGGTTGTCAACGCGGATGAACTGGTTAAACGAGTTGATTCTCCCCGCGGCACGAGCCAGGCGATTGGCATCATTGTTGGTGGACAGGTTTTCGGTGTGATTGAAATTGACAACCCATCATCCAATCTGCCAGTTGGAACGCTCCAGACGTTCCTGGACCAATTTCTGAAGGCAGGTGGCGCCGAAAAGATCGATTATGTACATGGCGCGGATGTGACTGTTCAGCTGGGCAATCTACCCGCTAACGCCGGATTTTACCTGCCTGGGATGCACAAGTCTGATCTGTTCAAAACAGTTATTCTGGATGGTGCTCTGCCACGGAAGACCTTTTCCATGGGCGAAGCGCATGAGAAACGCTTTTATATGGAAGCGCGGAAAATTGCATAAAAATAAGAGCCGGTCACTGACCGGCTCTTATTTTGTCCAGGGCTTCTGTAAGGTCCAGGGGATAGGGGGCCGTGAAAGTTAAGCGTTCGCCGTTCACCGGATGGTTGAAAGTCAATGCCTGTGAGTGCAATGCCGGTCGGTCGATCAGATCGGTTCGAGGGGCGCTGTACAGGCTATCGCCCAATAGAGGATACCCCAAAGCAAATGCATGCACACGAATCTGGTGTGTTCTTCCGGTTGCGGGAGTTGCTTCCAGTAGCGCATATCTCTGGTAGCGCTTTAGAACTATAAATTTTGTCTCGGTTGGTTTGCCTTTGCCGTTATCCACGACTGTTCGGTGACTGTGTCCAACATTGACGCGCAGTTTGTGTTTGGCAGTATGTTCATCCCATTTTGGAATGCCCACACAAACTGCATGATATACCTTTTGAGCTGTGTGCTTTTCGAACTGGATATTTAATGCACGGTGTGATTCGATTGTGCGGGCGAAAACCATCACGCCACTGGTAACCTTGTCCAGCCGGTGGGCTACCATCAGTTCCGGGTATTTCTCCAGAAGCAATTTTAGCAGGTAGGGCGCGTCTGGTTCCCACCCGTCAGGCAGTACCGGTAGGTTGGCAGGTTTATTAACGATGAGGATATCCCCATCTTCGTAAAGCAGTAATTTTTTTACAGGTGGAATAATCATGGCGCAATTGTATCAGTGAGGGTCGGATGATGCAAAAGTGCGAATTTGCACTTAGAGATTTCTATTATTTGCTGCATACTATACCTTCCTATTGGTACCTGCAGGCTGTTCGTGAGCCTGTATTCTTGGAATCTAGACGTGCTATCTATAATATTGTAAACGACTTCATTCTAAATGCCAGCTAAGAATACGCTTTACGGGTTGTGGCGCTTTCGAAATTTGAAGGTTTCTCTGATCTCAGGGTGCGTAGCGAGCCTGTTTACCCGGTTTCTATCATAATTGCAAATAGTTGAATAGCGGTTTTATTAAATCGTCGTTTATAATCAGATTATGTATTTCCCAATGATTACCAGAGCTGGGATTTTTTTTCTGCACTTAATATTTTGTGCGACAACTGGGAATTAATACTTTGAATGAGCAGCCTATCCGATTATTAATCGTGGATGACCATCCCGCGTTACGGTATGGATTGGTTGAATTATTCCATCACGAGCCGGATTTTAACGTCGTGGCAGAGGCTTCCGATGGGGTAGAAGCAGTTGAAAAAGCATTTTCTCAGAATCCAGATGTGATTCTCATGGATTTGGGCTTACCAAAAAAAAGCGGACTGGAAGCAATTAAAGAAATTCTTCAACGCAATCCGGAGTCCAGGATAATTATCTTCACGTCCTATTCCGAAGGCGATCAAATCCTGGCGGCCATTAAGGCAGGTGCGATTGGTTATCTTGTGAAAGATAATTCACCTCAAGAAATATTTTACGCAATCCGGAATGCGCATCAGGGTAAACCAACTTTATCAGCTCGAACAGAACTTAGCCTTTTTCACCAAATCCAAAATAACAAGTCAACTGCCCCTAACCTGCAAGCGCTTACGACTCGTGAGCTTGATATTTTACGCTGGCTGGCTTTGGGTTTGACAAATTCTGAAATTGCCCATGAAGCAACGATAACAGAAGGCACAGTTCGCTCTCACGTTAGCAATCTGATCAGTAAACTTGGCCTGGAAAACCGGGCCCAGGCGGTTGTTTATGCGATCCGAAAAGGGCTGATAAATGTGGATGAAGAAAAATTATAATATCACTCCGGTTTAATTATTGATTTATGCCCATTTTGTCGCGTCCCGGAATTATTTCCAGGACGTTTTGTGTTTTTATATAAAAATGTTTGATTTTTGTTCCCGCGTCAACATTTGTTGACTGCAACTGTGGATTTTCCGTCCGCAACTTTGAAGTACTATTTCAACGTGACAGGGATGACAAAAAAGCTAGCATCGGCTATTCTAAGATATATGCTTATGACTCTTTTTTGGGCAGAGGAGACTTCTTATTTATGATTGCGAATAATGTCGATGCGTCGATCAACGATAAAAAAAGAATATTGATTATTGATGATGATGCAAATTTCTTACTAGGTATTTCAAGAACTTTGATGAAAGCAGACTATGATGTAATCTCTGCATCCGATGGGATGTATGGCATTAAAATGGCCCAGACCGATCATCCTGATTTGATTCTGTTGGATGTAAATATGCCAAAGATGACCGGTTTCCAGGTAAAGATGGTTTTGAACAGACTGCCGATTACCCAATCAATCCCTGTTATATTTTTAACTGCTCTTAGTGATCGGACCAACATCTTGAGTGGGTTGTATTTGGCAGAAGATTATATTACCAAGCCGTTTGATGCCGATATTTTAATCGCCCGGTTGAAGGCGCTTCTTCGGACCATCAATCTTGGCTATCGTAAGGCAGTAAAAGATTCTAAAGTTACAAGTTTCTCTATGGAAACACTGCAACAATGGGGAGAATCAATCGAAATATATGATTCTGGTACAGCAGGCCATACTTTACGAGTTACCCGTTGGGCAGTTGCCTTAGCAAGATCCCTTGGGTTGGCCAGCGCCGAATTGGAGATAATTCGCAAAAGTTCCATGCTCCACGATATCGGCAAGCTCGCTATTCCAGATAGCATTCTTAATAAGCCCGGACCGTTGACATCTGATGAATGGAAGATTATCCATGAGCACCCTGTGCTGGGTTATCAGATGTTATCTGCCACCGAATCTTTGCGTCCACTACGTGATATTCCCCTATGTCATCATGAACGTTGGGATGGACTTGGCTACCCAGGGAAACTTCGTGGAGAAGAAATTCCTCTGGTGGCGCGGATATTTAGTATTGTCGATGTTTATGACGCACTACTTTCAAACCGGCCGTATAAGTTTGCCATTGAAGAAAGTGTGGTCAAAGAAATGATTTTTTCCCAGCGTGAAAAACAGTTTGATCCGAAAATTGTGGATCACTTTTTGTCTAACTTTGATACATTGAAAAAAGAGGTGGCGAATGAACTCAATTAATAAAACGATCCTGGTTATTGACGACGATAAAAAATTCTCACTTGGGCTGGTTGCTGTCCTGCGCCGGGAGGGTTTTGATGTGATCAATGCTGGCAATGGTGCTGAAGGCATGGCCGCCATTCGCTCTTCAAAGCCAGATATCATCCTGTGCGATATCATGATGCCGCCACCCAACGGTATCCAACTAAAAAAAGAACTGGCGAATGATCCTCAGTTGGGGCATATCCCCTTTTTTTTCCTGACCGCGCGCACTGCTCAAGTGGACAAGCTGGCTGGTTTGCAAAGCGGAGCCGACGATTACATCACCAAGCCTTTTGATGTAAACGAACTGTTGGCTCGAATCCAATCAGTGATCCGCCGGGAGGAGCGCGGGCATACTCGCGGAATTCAGGATAGCATCGCTGATCTGGACAAGTTGCGGGCTAATATTTCAACTAACTTGAGCCACGAGATGCGCACACCTCTGACGGTTATTTTATCGACCCTGGAACTGATCCTAAAAGATAAATTTGTTCAGGGCAATGTTGAATTGGATGAATATATCAATACAGCCAGCAGCAGTGCTTACCGCTTGAAATTTCTGGTTGAAGACCTGGAGATGCTTTACGATATGGATCAGGGTAGCTTGAATTCCATGGGTCAAAGGATTGATTTTAGTTTTCACCTTAGAAACCCGATCAACCAAACGCTCAGCCTGTGGGAAAAGAAAAAGTTAAATATCCAGATTAACATCAACCCATTGACAGAAATATTTGCCCCGAGGAATGAGTTCGGACATGTAATTGCTCATCTGGTTGATAATGCTTGTAAATTCAGCCCGGAAAAGGGCAAAGTGGTTATCTCTGTTCAGCCTGGCGAGCAGGGAGGTTCGATTATTGAAATAACCAACGATGGTATTGGCGTTCCGCCGGAACTGCGCGAAAAGGTCTTCGAACGTTACTACCAGATCAGCCAGGGGGAAACCAGGGATTTCGGCGGTCTGGGAGTTGGGCTCACGATTGCAAGGACATTTGTACGCGCCTGGGGGGGCGAAATCAAGATCCTGGACAGCTTGTCCGGGTGCCGAGTACAAATGGTTTTACCACCATTTGTATTGGAATAATTTCTTATTGTTGGAGTGATAATGGCAGATTTACTTCTTATTGACGATAATCCTAATTTTCGTTTGGGGCTTGCGGCGAACCTACGCAAAGCTGGTTTCAGTGTGGCTGTTGCCGCGGATGGGACCGAAGGGATCAAACTTGCCAACGAAATTCACCCAGGATTGATCCTGTGCGATTTAAAAATGCCATCGCCTGATGGTATGGAAATCAAGCGCATTCTTAACGAAGGAAAAGCTACAGAGGGCATCCCCTTTGTATTTCTCTCGGCCTTATCTGCTCCGGCGATTAAAAGTTCTGGTTTGAGTATAGGTGCGGAAGATTACATCACAAAGCCGGTCGATATTGTTGAATTGATCGCCCGCATCCAGGCTATTCTTAAGCGCAGAGAACGCGCAGACCTGCTGGCCCGGCAGGAAGTTCGGCAATTATTGGATAATCTGTCAACTTCTTTGCCAATCCATACCAGTCATCATTTCCGAACCTACCTGGGTGTTTTACTCCTTTCCTTGGAAATGATTGCCAAAAACCAATCGCCGACAGATCAATACCTGGAATATGCTCGAAACAGCGCCTACCGGATGAAAATCTGGATGGAGACCTTGATTTGGATGAATGAATATGATCTGGGCCGATTCCCAACTGTTGGCGAACAGGTCGATCTCGAATATTCATTTCTCATTCCAATTAAGGAAGTTTTTGATATATGGCATGACAAGAATTTAAGATTGGATTTTAAGCTTGATAATGGCCTCACCATTTTCACTCCGGCGCGTGTTTTCACGCAGGTGGTTTGTCACCTGGTTGATAATGCCTGCAAATTCAGTCCGGAAGGTGGATTGGTACAGGTGATACTGCAAGCCAACGGATCGGCCGGGTGCACGCTGACGATCGTAGACCAGGGCCCCGGAATTCCAGCCGATAAGCGCGAGACTGTATTTGAGCGGTTTTCTCAAATGCCATATGATCAAGGACTTCCTGAAAACCATGGCATGGGGCTGGGATTATTCATGGCCCGTTCTTTTGCCAGAACGCAGGATGGCGATGTCAAAATACTTGAATCCGATTCGGGTTGCAATGTGCAAATGGTACTCAAGAATAAAGCCAGTCACTCAAAATAAATTATCATTCGCAAGATAAGGTTGTCAATCTCGATCCTGCAAATTAATGGTTCAGCGGCTTGCCAAATGCTAATTTTAGGTGTAAGGTAGTAGTTGGGTAGGTATAAATATCCTTACGGTTAACAATTTATACCATCGCCAGAAAGTGTTTGCCTTGTATTCTTCCGATGATCTGGTGGGGGCATCCCTGTCCGGACAAGGCGCTGGGGAAGAGAAGGATTGATTTTGATGACGAAACGTATGCTCTCAATTCAGGGCGAAGACCAACCAGAATCGCAAGATTCCGGTTGGTCTTTTCATGACCTGGCTGACTTTCTGCCAGATGCGATCATTATTCTGAATAAAGCTCTGATGATTGTCTTCCTGAATTCTGTTGCCCGAGAGATGTTTGGTTATCAAGAATCTGAACTGATTGGTCAAAACCTGGATTTATTGCTACCTGAAAAGTATCTTGCAATTCATCAAGAGCATCTCTCAAAATTTTTCACAGACTCAGGGGGTATTCGCCGGATGGGGGGCGACCGGGTTGTCTATGGCAAACACCATTCCGGTTATCTAATTCCACTGGATATTTCCATTAACAAACGCAGTTATCGAAGCCAGGATTTTGCAATTTGTGTTCTTCGTAACATAAGTGAGAAGCTTGCTAATAAAAAAGCACTCAATGAGACGGAACAACGTTATCGGGGCATGATTGATTCTCAGCATACGCTCGTTGTGCGAGTGGATGCTGAAGGTCGCTTTGTTTTTGCCAACCAGGCCTATTGCACCATGTTTGGGAAGAATCTGGATGAATTGATTGGCAGTTCTTTCACTCCTTCGGTTCATCCGGACGAACTACCCCTCACTCTGGAAGCCATGAAAGATCTGGAAAGACCTCCTTACCGGATAAATATTACCCAACGTGCCATGACCATGCGTGGTTGGCGCTGGATTGCATGGGAAGATAGCGTCATCCACGACTCATCCAAAAATCTTTATGAAATTCAGGCAGTTGGGGTCGATGTCACTGAGACTAAAAGAGTCGAAGAAGAATTATCCAATAAGATCGCATTGCTTTCGGGATTATTTAATTCGATCCCTGATATTGTTTTCTTTAAAGACGCGCAGGGTATTTACCTGGGGGCTAACCAGGAATTTGCCCGGTTGGTTGGAAAATCGGTTGATGAAATTGTGAACAAATCCGATTACGATCTGTTCGCTCCGGAAATAGCAGATTTTTTCCGCGAAAATGACCGCATGATGGTGGAACAAGGCAAACAACGCCATAATGAAGAATGGATAAAATATCCGGATGGCCAACAAGTCCTTCTGGACACCCTGAAAGCCCCTCTTTATGACAGCTACGGTCAGACAATTGGTGTTCTCGGCATCAGCCGTGATATAACCGCTCGGAAAAAGATGGAAGAAATTGCCATCGTTGAGCGAAATCTGGCCATCATCCTCGCGCAGAAATCAACAATCGCAGATGCGCTGCCACTTGTTTTGGATTTAGCCCTGCATGTCTCTGATATGGACTGCGGTGGCATTTACCTGGTGGACCGGCCGAGCCGGGATTTAGTATTAATGACTCACAAGGGTCTTTCGGATGCTTTTGTTGATCGGGCAAACAAGTACAAAGCAGGTTCAGGTCAACATAATATTGTGATGAGTGGTAATTCAATATATCAACCCTATCTGCATGTACCGACAATTAAGAATGAAATCGCTTTAAACGAGGGCTTGCACATTAGTGCGATTGTTCCGATCCAATTTAATGGCGATGTGATTGCTTGTATGAATGTTGCCTCGCATACACTCGATGACATGCCTGACTACCGTCGTAATGCGCTGGAAAACCTTGCTTTTCAAATTGGTAATATGCTTGCCCGGTTTCATGTTCAGGCTGAATTGTTTGAAAGTCAGGCTGAGCTCCAAAGCATGTTTGATTCACTGATGGATTATGTTTTTGTTCTCGATGATCACGGAATTATCATTCAGGTTAATCAAAAAGTGCTGGACAGCCTGTGTTATTCGCGCGATGAATTACTCGGGAAAAGTGTCTTGGAAGTTCATCCGTATGAACAGCGAGCGCATGCCTGGCAGATTGTGCAGGATATGCTTGCTGGTTTAATCGATGCATGCCCTCTGGAATTGATCAAAAAAGATGGCACCCATATCCCGGTTGAAACCAAGGTGGCGCACGGACGTTGGGGAAGTCAGGATGTTTTGATTGGGGTTAGCCGGGATATTACCGACCGAAAAGCCGCAGAAGAAATGATCCGGGAAAGCGTACAAGAGATTGAGAGCTTTTTTGATGTTTCGCTGGATCTTCTCTGTATTGCCGACTTGCAGGGGAATGTTCTGCGGTTGAACAAAGCCTGGGAAAGTACGCTTGGGTATTCCACAGACTCTTTATCACAAAGGAATTTGTTGGAATTTGTGCACCCTGATGATCTACAGGCTTCCATCGAAGAAATGAAGCGCCTTGGTGCTGGTCAAAAAATCTTGAATTATGTAAATCGCTATCGATGTGAAGATGGAAGCTGGCGTTATATTGAATGGCGCGCGCAGGCAGATGGTAACCGAGTTTATGCCGCAGCCCGCGATATTACTGAACGAAAGGCAGCTGAAGATGCGCGGTTGGAACAGACCAAACTCCTGGAATACCGCCAGAAATTTGAAGAAACGCTGACATCCATTTCAACTCGTTTTATCAACCTGCCTCCATCAGAAATTAGCCCGGAAATCAATAACGTATTGAAACAGATCGGCGAGTTCGAACAAGTTGACCGGAGTTATGTTTTTTTGCTGGATTATGGATCTGCCTCGATGACGAATACTCACGAGTGGTGCGCGCCCGGGATTGAATCTCAGATTGACAATTTAAAGGGGTTGCCTACCAGCTTATTCCCATGGTGGATGAAAAAGCTGGAACAGTTGGAAGAAGTTTACATCCCGATTGCATCCCAATTGCCAGATGAAGCTCTGGCGGAACGGGAAATATTGGAATCGCAATCGATCCAATCTGTGCTTGTTGTTCCGCTGGTTTCACATAACTCTCTTGTCGGTTTTCTGGGGTTTGATTCAGTGTTAAGACAACGGTTTTGGTCGCCGGACAGTATCCTGTTGGTCAAAATGGTTGGTGATATCTTATCCAATTCCTTCATGCGCATTAAAATGCAAACTGAATTACTGATGAGCGAAATTCGTAACACTGCTTTGCTCAGCGCAGTTCCAGATTTAATTTTTCGAATTCACCGTGACGGTACTTTCTTGGACTACAAGGCCAGCTCGGTTGACTTGCTTGCTATTCCAGCAGAGCAGGTAGTTGGTTCATCACTCCAAAGTTTTATGCCTTATCCTTTGCATGACGAAGCCATGGTTTGCATCCAGCAGGCGTTGGAAAGTAAAGAGATCCAAACCATGGAATACATACTTAAAATTGGCGATTCGTCGCATACTTTTGAAGCTCGATTTAAAGATAGTGGGACAGATGAAGTTACGGCTATTGTGCGTGATATCAGCGACAGGGCCCGCCTGGAACAAATGAAGTCGGATTTTATCAACCGCGCTACGCATGAGCTGCGCACACCGATTGCCACCATGCTCTTAATGGTTAACTTGATTGATGGCGGCACAACGCAAGAAGAATATAGTGAATATTGGGATGTTCTGAAGAGCGAGTTGGGTCGCGAGCGTTTACTTGTCGAGGATTTGTTGACTGCTGGTCGATTGGAAAGCAATCAGGCTAATTTGCATTTCCGCTATATAGATCTCGGCGAAGTAATGAAGAAGGTCATCCACCAAATTGAAATGCCTGTTCGAGAAAAAGACATCATACTAACTCATCATTTTATGGAAGATTTAGATGAAACTTCCCATGTCATCAATGCGGATGAGAACGCTTTGACCCAGGTTTTTATCAACTTACTGGGAAATGCCGTTAAATTTACGCCTCATGGTGGCAAGGTTGACGTTTCTATGGATAGGCAATTGGATGGTATCGAAATTACAATCACTGACTCGGGTATTGGGATTCCAAGCGAGGATATCCCGATGCTGTTCAATCGCTTTTTTAGGGGCACAAATGCCATTGAGGATGAAATTCCGGGGACAGGAATTGGTTTGTTCATTGTTCGTTCGATTCTAGAAAAACATGGTGGCACTATCAAGGTCCACAGCGAATTAGGCAAGGGTTCTCAGTTCATTATCTGGCTCCCTTTTGATCACTGATAATCAGTAATTGTCCAACAGGGTACAGACGATGACAATTAATACTGAATAGATGGTTTTTAGGCAATACCGCATAAGTTGCTTTTTTATATCTTTATCACCAACGTGGTTTCCAAGCTTTTAAGCCCGCAGGGAACCCCAATTGGACGCGGATTTTCGCGGATGTACGCGGATAAACCAAAAGATTTTTGCTTTTTCCGCGCTTGTCGGCGCTCGTCCGCGTCCCAAAAGAATTTGAATAAGCAAGTTATGCTCCACTGCGTTTTTAGTTTTCTTTGTTCTTGGGTTGTGCTGACGGAAGCCAGGTTTAGACCCTAATCACCACAAACTTTTACCTGCGAATGAACGAAAACCGGTGGTTTGTCTTGCAGCTGATTATTCTTGCGCTGTTTTGCGCAAAAAATATCTTCCAGATCCTATTCGATATAAATGACCGAAGCCATTATCGTGGGTAAATACGTTTATTGTCTGTGCTGTAAATTGGAAGAGGACAGGGCTGAAATTTAATTTGGGATCAGCGCTTGCTCGTCTTTATTACTGTGGGCGTTCAATTGTAGGTCTCCAGTATCTGGGGGAGTGATAACGAATTCTTTGAATTTCATCATGTCAACCCTTGACATTAACGTTACGTAAGGGTTTATATTTATTTTATGTTCACTGTCAAACAGCTATCCAGGCTTGCGGGAGTATCTCCACGCACACTTCACCATTATGATGCCATTGGGCTGCTTGCGCCGACCCATGTAGCCGAGAATGGCTATCGTTATTATGGGGATGAAGCTCTACTGCTCTTGCAGCAGATCTTATTTTATCGGGAGTTGGATCTATCGCTTGCCGATATCAAGAAAATCGTGGGACGCCGCGATTTCGCAGTGCTTTCTGCACTCGAAGATCACAAACTGGAGCTTGGAAAGCGCATGGCGCGTCTCGAACGGCTGCTTGACACGGTGGATAATACAATTTCGCATCTGAAAGGGAAAAAAGAAATGAGCAGTAAGCAGATATTTTCTGGATTTACACAAGAAGAACAAGAAAAATATGCAGCCGAAGCCGAAACGATGTATGATCCTGAAATCGTAAAAGCATCCAATCGAAAGTGGAAGGCTTATTCTGCAGAACAAAAACAGCAAGTACTTGACGAAGGCAAGCAGATTTATGTCTATATGGCGGCTGCTATGCCTGCAGGTGCAGATTCTCCCGCTGTGCAGGTGCTGATTGAACGTTGGCGTGCGCATATGGATTATTTTTGGACACCAAACCTGGATCAACTGCTTGGCCTGGCGGACCTGTATAACCAGGACTCGCGCTTTAAGGCTACCTTCGACCAGTTGGATCCCAATCTGGCGGAGTTCATGCAATCTGCTGTTCGTATCTATGTGGCTGGAAAAAAGTAATTCCTTCCGCCTGATCTAAAAAGAGAGTTGGGGATTTCTCCCCAGCTCTCTTTTTACTAATCGAGTATATCCAGCAACTCTCTCAGCCGTGTGATTTGATAAGTTACCGCTAGATTTGTGGATTTTCCCCTGGGGTTGTACCAGCAGGTGTCAATACCAAAATCTATGCCGCCCTTAATGTCTGAACTCAAGCTGTCACCAATGATCAGAACCTCTTCTCGAGCCGGCTGGTGTAAGATATCAAAAACGGCCTCGAAAAATTGACGCGTTGGTTTCGCAGCTCCAATTACCTCTGAGATGAAAACATGTTCAAAGCAGTCGCGCAGGGTCGAACCCTGCAGCCTCGGATCTTGCACATCTTTCAACCCATTGGTGACCAACGCAACCCGGTAGCGTTGTTTTAAGTTGTGGATGAGATCGTTTGCGCCGTCCAAAAGATCCGTGCCCAATCCCAGGTTGCGCAGGTAAATCTGGCTGATCAAATGTATATCTCCTTGCAGATCAGCATTTTCAAGGAACAACTTGAAGCGTTTGACGCGCAGTTCTTGAGAAGTTAGCCGTCCTTGTTCGAACTCCTGCCAGACTTGCTGGTTAAAACCTGCATAGTGCTGGATAAATTCTTGCCGGAACGGCAGCCCGGATTGTTCCAGCGTCCATTTTAATGCGTTTGATTCGGCTTTCGAAAAATCAAACAAGGTGTCATCGGCGTCAAAGAGCAGCCAGGTGTATTTCAAGTGTCTTTTCCTAAGGTAATTTGAGCGCAGTGGGTCTGATTTTTCTTGCGCTGAGCTGCGTTGAGTCGGTTTGTGCTTTGAGGATTAAAGGTCGCCTTATTTTGGGGCAACCATGCTCATTGCATATTCTGCCAGCGCCGTAATCGTCAGGCTAGGATTTACGCCCGGGTTACCAGGTACGATTGAGCCGTCTATGATAAACAGTCCAGGGTAATTATGGATTTCAAATTTCTCATCCACCACGCCTTCATTTGCATCCTTTCCCAAAGGTGCGCCGCCCAAAATGTGGGCCGTAGTTGGTAAGTTGAGCAAATTCTCTCCCAGCGAGCCCATCGGCACACCGTTTGTGCGCCCGGCAAAATCGCGTGCCAATTCATGCGAACCTTTGACCTGTGCATTAATCTCATAACCGGGTTCCTGCTCGGTCACAAGGCCAGTCCGCCAGAGGGTCCAGCCGCTGCGCCCAGTTCGGAAGCGCATACGGTTATCGGCGTGCTGCATAACCAGCAGAATGGTCGCATTGTGCGCCCAGCCTGGCAGGACCATCGTGCGAGCATAATCAATGGGGTGTCGCACAATCCAGGCAATGGAATTGATCATCCTCCGAAAAATTCCAGCATTCATGTCAACAAGCGGAGCAGAAATAAAGCGCATCAGTGATGATCCGTCCGGATATCGAACTGGTTCGATGCGGGTAATCTCGTCTGCATTGAAGATTGATGAGATCGAGACACCTTCAGAATAATTGATATCAGATTTACGGGCGATGGAGCCAAGTAGGGCCTCGCTGTTGGTGCGCACTACATTCCCCAGGCTTGGTGATAATTGGGGCAGTGATCGTAAAATATCGCGCAGCTTTAGGAGCAATTTGATTGAACCCATTACCCCGGCAGAAAAAATGACATTTTTTGCACGGACACGCATCTGGCTGCGAAAGAAGCTAGTGGATGATCGGTAAGTGACTTCATACCGAGCATTCTCATCTTTTGGAAGCTGTTGGACATCCACAACTTCCACCTCCGACTTCACTTTTGCGCCGCGTTTCTCTGCAAAATAGAGGTAATTTTTGGGCAGGGTATTTTTGGCGTTGTACCGGCAACCGACCATGCATCCGCCGCAATGCCGGCAGCCTGCCCGATCTGGGCCATCTCCGCCAAAAAACGGATCAGGGACGGTTACTCCCGTTTCGCCAAAAAAAGCGCCCACTTCGGTGGCGCGGAAGGTATCTTGCATGCCACGTTCTGCCGCCATTTTTTGGAGTTCATCGTCGGCCTTCCACAATTTGGGATTGTGAGCTACGCCGAGCATTTTCCTGGCAGATTGATAGTGTGGCGCCAGTAGTTCGCCCCATTTGACCGGTGTGTTCCAGGCTGGCGTGGCGAAGGTCTGTTCGGTTGGAATTTCCAACACATTGGCGTAGCCCAGACTGCCGCCGCCCACTCCGGCCCCATGCAGAACCATGACACCTTTGAGAATGCTGATCTGCAGGATCCCATGGGCGCGGATGGCGGGTGCCCAAATATATTTCCAAAATTGCCAGTTTCGTTTGGCAAAATCCTGGTCAGCAAAGCGTTTACCCTTTTCGAGCACCAGCACCGAATAGCCTTTTTCTGCCAAACGCAGGGCAGATACGCTACCGCCGAAACCTGAACCGATTATTACGTAATCAAAGACTTCAGACATCTGATTTTGCGCCTCTTTTGCCACAGTATGGTGGATCCGTTCTGCGCTAGCTGGCAGCCAGCTGTTTTTTCCAGAGTTCGAAATTATTTTTGATTTGTTCGATGTGCCCCGGAATGTGTTCTGGATAGGTTGATAGCCACATTTCGAAACTATAGGGCTTATCGTATTCAGCGTGCACAACGGTGTTTTCGAATATTGCATCAGGCAAGGTTTTGAGCCATTGATGGGTTGTCTTTCGGACGTATTTTAACAGTTTGAGAGCATCGTCAACATCCTGGTCGTGATAATTCAAACTGGCAGCCCACTTATCCTGGTCATATGCCATAACTGTACGTCCAGGTTCTGCAGCTAGTAACTTTGCGCGCAAGGCAGAATTTGTCTCGCTATCCACCAGATGGATGATGATTTCATGGATACTCCATTCGGTCGGGCCTGGTTTAAACTTCCAGGTTTTGCGCGGAATTTCAGCCAGGGTTTCTTTCAACATCGCATAGCCTTTGCCATATCGTTTAATCTTAAGTTTTCGTTCTTCGGGGGTCATGTTTTCTCCATCATTGGTGTCAGAGGTTGCCTGTTCAGGTATTTGCTGCGTTTATTTTTTTTGTTTTTTATTCAACTTCCACAGCCATCGCAACGGCTTCACCACCACCCAGGCATAGGCTGGCAACTCCGCGCTTCAGACCTCGATCAATGAGCGCATAGATCAATGTCGCGATGATGCGCGCCCCACTTGCTCCAATGGGGTGTCCGATTGAAATACCACCGCCGTTGACATTAACCTTATTCCAATCCCAACCATCTTTTTTGAGAGCGGCTCCATTGGCCAGGACCTGGGCCGCGAAAGCTTCATTCAGTTCAAACAGATCCACATCTGTCACTTTCCACCCAACTTTCGCCAGCACCTTTGGAATGGCAATGGCAGGCGCGCCAAATAGATATTTTGATTCAAGCGCAGCCTGTCCATAGGCTACGATCCGTGCCAGCGGTCTCAGCTCGTGTGCTTCTGCATAAGCGCGGCTGCTGATTACTACTGCGGCTGCGCCATCGTTGAGAGTGGATGCATTCCCAGCGGTCACTTTGCCATCCGGCCGAAAGGCGGGTTTAAGCCTGGATAGTCCATCGATGGATGCGTCTCGACGCGGGCCTTCATCTGTGTCCACTATTTTTATTTCCCCTTTGCGTCCAGGGATTTCGACCGGAACGATCTCAGCCTTGAAGCGGCCGGCATCGATGGCGGCAATTGCTTTCTGGTGGCTTTCCAGGGAAAATTGGTCCATGGCTGAGCGGGTGACTTCAAATTCCTGGGCGATAAAATCAGCGGCATTACCCATCCCCCAGTTTTCAAACGGGTCCCACAGCCCATCGTGCAGCAAGGCATCCTTCATTTCCACATGGCCATAGCGCATTTCGCCTGTCCGCCCTGGTACGAGATAGGGGGCGCGTGACATTGACTCCATACCTCCGGCAATAAAAAGCTGTCCATCCCCTGCGCGGATGGCTTGCGCAGCAAACATAGCAGTTTTGAGTCCTGAACCGCAGACTTTATTTATTGTAGTGGCGCTGACAGCGGCCGGTAGCCCGGCGAAGATGGCGGCTTGCCGGGCGGGTGCCTGTCCTACTCCAGCCTGGATGACGTTGCCCATCAATACTTCATCAATTTCATGCAAATTTTGCAGACCAGCGCGCTCAGCAGCAGCACGAATGGCGATCGCACCCAGTATGGGGGCTGCCAGTCCGCTCAGGGCACCCTGGAACTTGCCGATTGGAGTGCGCACAGCGCTCAGGATGACAGCTTCTGTTTCTTTATTCATCTTTTCTCCCGTTGAGTATTCCGTTGGCTGGCTTATTATAAAGCCAATGCGATCAGAATTTTATTTGGTTCCGCGTTCCAGCCACTTGACAGCCTCGCGAGCGCTGAGCGGGTGCAGGGCGGTTTGTGCCACAAAATCACGCACGCCTTGCGCATCCACCCGCGAATATTGTCGTAGTGCCCAGCCAATGGCTTTGTTAATAAAAAACTCCTTCGAGCCCAGGTTGTCACCAATGATTGAGCACAACAAGGGGAAATCGGTCGTTTTTTTATACCCCAGTTGGAATAAAATTGTTGTGCGCCGCAGCCAAAAATTGTCGGAAAGACGCCAGCGGGCCAGACATTCCGCGCGTACATCTGGAAAACGCTGAAAGTGTGTGCCTATCGCGCCAGCAGCGATTGAATCGACCGTATCCCACCAGGATTTTGTGATCAAAAGATATTCCAATGTTGCGATGAACTCAGACGGCAGTTTTTCCTCTAATTTTCCCAGTAAACTGATCCCAGCATATTGAAATTCGCGCTCTGGCAGGCTCCAGAGGTCATGCAATATTGGGCCCAACTCGTTTGTAACAGGTAAGCCTTGTATTGCATAAAACTGTTTTTGCAGGGCACTGCTTTGCGGATTTTTTATCCCCAAGTAAGAAAACTGGTTGCGCATATAAGCTGCCATGGGTCCGGCTTGTTCGGGGTTTGCGTTTTGCTCAAAAAGATCTTTCAGACTTGTAACCATTGCATGCATGCAAAACCTCCCTTCGGGGTTGTTAAAAACCACGGATTTTTAGCGAATTTGTAAATCGATTCTTCATGGTATTTGTGATCGGCTGGTTTTTAATCATTTGACCGGTGCCAAATCGTCTGGCATGGCAAAAAGTGCCTGCCATTGGCTTTTCTGCAGATCTTTTAATACCGAGTTGATTGTCATAATGCTTACCCATGTCCGACCTGGTTTGAGCGCGAAAGCTCGTTTGTCTGCTCCAGTGAAGTGCAGCGGGCGCAGCAGACCTGTGCTTTGCTCCCATTTTCGGTTATTTGTTGACCAGCGGATCCTATACATTTGCCCATCGCGGAATAAGAATGCGTAACCTTCAAACCCACAGCACAGATCAATATCATATTGTCCATGTCGGAAGATCTGGTAATTGGCCATGATGATGATCACGTTTTCGAAGGCCAGCTGTCTTCCAGTTAGCCGGTCTGTATCTGTGTGGAAGATACCCTTTCCATCGCCGTCATCAGTCTGGCGCAGGTAGCTGCCGGATAGCGGGTCATACAGCCAGGATGACTGGGAAAAAGCGTGAAAATAGGTCCATAATGAGCTAGCCGGCAGGCCACCGGCGGGTGGAGTGGTATCGAACAGGTGACCCGAGTAATTGACCGGCTGGTTGGCGATCTTGCTTTTTTGGGCCAGTTCTTTCAAGTGGGTTACATCAAGTAGAGCTGTGTTTGGGCTTACACCGGGTTGTTCACCAAATATGATCTCACAGCCATCCAATTGCTGGCGGATACCATCACCAGCGCTGGCATAAACCAGGCAGCCTGCCGGGTACATTTGCGCAAAATCATTGTAGGTCAGTCGTCCAGAACGAATTGGTCCGACGTATGTGCGTTGTGCGGCAATCTCGGATGGGGAATAAACCGTCGGACCTGGTTTGACCAGTATCAGACCCACATCCAGACTGCTGTCTGTTTTTCCAGCATAATCGAAATGGATTTCCCCGGTCACAGGGTTTGCATCGCTATCCTGGTCATCGTTACCCACATCCTGTAGCGAGAATTGGAAAGCTGCTGGGTGTGTAATTGTGAGTGTATAGCTTTTACCCACCTGCAAACCAGTTGCATCCAGGGCATAATACCCATTTGAATCAGTGCTTGTGCGGGACTTTTCAATGCTGCTGGTCGTCTCAACCAGGCTAATGCAAACCCCTCCCAGTCCGGCTTCCCATGGGTCTTGAACGCCATCTTTGTTCTCATCCAACCAGATACGCTTGCCGATCCAGGTTTCTAATTTTTTACTGGAACCCTGATCGCTACCTGGTTGAAAAATCTTCGTATTTACGGCGCAGTCTCCCAAGTCATTTGGGATCCGCCGCGGCAGGTCGCCATAAAAGACGCTCATAAAGCGCGTGGTGCCTTCGCCGATAAACAATTCGTAAATCCAAGGCGCAAAACTTAATCCGGCTTGTGGGCGGGCGGTGGGTGGCATATTGCTGATCGATACCAAGACGGCGGGCAGGTCTAGCATGGATGTTTCTTGCAGACGCAGCCCGGTCAGTGGGTTGGTGCCTGTCGCGAAATTTTCTGCATCCGGCCCGGCGGGTTGTGTCGTCAGGCGCGCTTGCGGTGATGGTGTGGGGCTTGCGGTAGATGTTGGGGTGGTTTCTACGAGTGTGGATCGAGCTTGGATGGTTGGCGGCCTTCCAGTTGCGGTGACGGAACCTGCCGGGCTCTGGCCGACCGGCACGCAGCCCGATATTAGCATAATTACAATAACCTGGATCAGGATCAATCTTTTCATGGCTCTATTATAAAGAAAAACCGCTCTCCTTGTGTGGAGAGCGGCGACTTCCCTTATTTGGCTCCAGCTGGGGCATAAAAACGCAGCTTCCATTGCCCTGGCCCCTTATCCTGTACTTCAGATGGGCGGGTGACGATGTGCACCCAGGTATGCCCGGGTTTGAGTGAAAAAGGATTGCCATTGGCATCTTCAAAGCGAAGCGGGCGGCGCAGCCCGGTGGATTGTTCGTATTCGCCAGCCACGGTTGACCAGACAGCCTCAAATTTTTGGCCGTCACGGAAGATGGTGGCTTTGCCTTTTTCTCCCGGTCCCATACGGACATCGATGATATAAGGATTTATTACCGTGTGGTCGGTGAAGAGTACAACCACGTTTGAGAAGGCTAGCTGTTCGCCAGTCAGCCGGTCGTTGGCTGGGGTGAAATTTCCGGAGCCATCAGCATGATCATCGAATTTCAAATAGGTGCCTGTGCCTGTATCATATTGCCAGCGCCCTTGGTTCAGGTAACTGTAATATATGTCGATCTGCTCGGCAGGTGCGCCTTGGGTTTGCGGTCTTTCTGTAAACTTATTACCGCTGTAATTGAATTGTTCATCGGTGCGTTGGTTTTGCTCAGCAATTTTTTGTAAACGTGTTACATCGAGCATGGCACTGTTGATGTCATTGGCATCATTTCCAAAGACCATGGCGCAACCCCGCAGCCTGGCGCGGATTTGTTCGGTTGCGCTGGCATAGATCAGGCACGAATCCTGGAAAAAATCGCGAATATAAACATAAGGCAGGCGACCTGACCGGACGGGGCCAACCTGAGCATTAGTGGCCAGTTGGGCAGTAGCTGAAAAGTCGCCGCTGCTCACGATCTTTGGAAATTCTCCATAATAAGTCGCAAGGTAACGCGTCATGCCCTCGGCAATATAAATCTCATATACCCATGGCGAGAATGATAACCCGGCCTGCGGGCGTGCTGATGGGGGAAAATTTGTAATTGAGATCAGCACAGCTGGCAGTTCCAACAAGGCTGGGTCTGCAACCGGTAATCCAGTCAGCGGATTGTAGCCATCCGGGATATTCTCCGGGTTTGGGCCAATGGTTATGGGCGCGGAATGGGTAGGTTCCGGGATGGCAGTAGCGGATGGTTCTGGTGCGCTGTTGGTTTGAGTGGCAGCTGGCAGCCGGGTAGGTATACTGGTTGAGATGGTGTTGATTGTTTCAACTACTTGTTGGCTGGCTGCGGGTACGGCAGCCTGGCAAGCACCCAGGCCGAAGGCTAAAATACTCAGGGAAAACAGGATTTTTTGGATAGACATCAGTAACCTCGCTTTCTTTAATGATGTCATGAATTGCGAAACTGAACGACATCCAAAAGTACTAATATGCCTTCCGAAAATGCAAGAATTATTGTTGTCGCTTATTAATAAAAATAACACGCAGATCAGCATAAATTTGATCCACGTGTTAGAGAAACGGGAGTGCAAACAGTTAAAAAAATGCGACTGTTCATGGAATTATGCGGTCTGCTGAAGGCTTTCCTTCACTCGTTTGTAAGTATCGTTAATGTCTTCCGGTAAAACACGCACTTCTCCCACGGTTGACATGAAGTTTGTGTCACCATTCCAACGTGGCACAATGTGTAGATGGACGTGTCCGGGTACGCCGGCTCCTGCTGCTTCACCGATATTCGCGCCCAGGTTGAATGCTTGCGGGTTGTAGATCTTGCGCAGGCTAGACATGCAAACTGTGGCCATTTCCATCATCTCGGCGCGTGTGGGTGCGTCCAGGTCCTCAAGCGTAGCCTTATGTGATAGTGGCGCTACCATTAAATGTCCACTGGTATAGGGAAACTTGTTCAAGATGATAAACGCGTGTTCGCCTCTCATTGCTATCAGGTTATCCGTGTCGTCATTTTTAGAGAGTGCATTACAAAAAATGCAGCCTGTTTCTTTACCGGCTGTGTTGATATATTTCATGCGCCAGGATGCCCATATTCGCTTCATCGTTTTCTCCGGTTTTGATGTTTATTTGACTACGATGGAAAATGCAAATAATTGACCAAATAATTGGCCATCATCGGAAGCCAATTGCCATGCCGATGAGATCGTTCCGGTACTACCTGGCGCAGTCATGTCAAGAGAAATTTCTGCGCTTGTGCCTGCCCCGACAGTTTTGCGAATCTTGGTCGTATCTGCCCCGAGCAGATCGCCGCCTACATACGTGATTTTGAAATTGCCATTCCATTCGCAGGATCCTGTGTTTTTTACCAGCCAGGTTTTTGTGAAGTTCTCATTAGCGTTTAGTTGTGTTCCTGTGGGAATACTGACATCCGAGACCAGTATCGAGTTCAAACATCCACCACTGCTGGTTGCGCCGCTGTTGCCGGCCGGGAGTGTGATGGCAGCAGAGAGCACCGGACCGAAAGGTTTACCAATATCGGTTGCCAGCATCCAATTACTGGTAACAACTCCGGTTAAATAGGGTGCCGTCATGGCCAGCGAAATATCTGCAGTTGCGCCAGTGATGACTTTTTGGTCGATGACGCTTGATTCGGCGCCAAAGCGATCCCCACTGACAAAGATAATTTGGAAGCCTCGGGGCCAATCACAGCTGCCCGTATTTTTGATGCGCCAGGTTTTCGTAAACCGATCACCTGAGTTGAAGGTAGGTGCAAATTTGATGGTCACATCCGACACAAAAGCAGCGTTGTAGCAGCCGCGCGCGGTGGCAGGATCCACGGGTATTGGGGTCGGGATGATTGATGAACTTTGTTGGGGTGTTGGCACGATAGTGTTTTGCACTGCCGGAGCCGCAGGTACGCTGTTTTGTGTGGGCACCAGGCTGGGTTCAGGTGTGGAAGTAGGCGCGGGTGGTGTGGCGCTCGGCATTGCCTGACTGGTTTGGGTAAGCCCTAGTGCGATGGTAGCGGCAGCCTGGGTGTAAAATATACTAACATCCGCGGTAGGGTTTGGTGTTGCAGAAGCGCCACAGGCGCTTAAAATTACCGTTAAAATGACAGCCAGTCCTGTCAGGGTGGAATTGGTCTTAATAGTTGGTTTCATTTTCATTTCCTTGTAGAATTATTTATTTGTTTTCCTAAAACGTGTTGACACAAATATTCAATGAAGGTATCCTACCTGTATTGTACTTCATTCAAATTCTTTCGCATTCTGCTTGATTAAGAACCTTTGCACTTAGAGATAGACATGCTCCAATCAGCCTTGTTCGAAACGCCTCGCTACACTGTGACTGAATTCACCCGTCGGGTACGCCGCCTGTTAGAAGGCGACCCTGCGCTTGCTGATGCCTGGGTGCAAGCTGAGGTCTCGAATTTCTCTCGCCCGGCATCCGGGCACCTGTATTTTACGCTTAAAGATTCTGGTGCTTCGCTGCGGTGTGTGATGTGGAAGGGCGACGCAGCCCGTATTCGGGGTTTGTCTATCCAGGATGGTCTTTCGGTAGAAGTTCACGGTAAGATTACCGTTTACGAACCAAGTGGACAATACCAGCTCGTCGTTGATCTGCTTCGGCCAGCCGGCGAAGGCGCTTTGTTTGCCGAGTTTATGCGTTTGAAGGGCGTGCTGGAAGATGAAGGTTTATTTGCACCAGAACGGAAACGTGTGCTGGATAATTTTCCGCGTACGATAGGCATCGTCACATCTCCTACTGGCGCGGCTTTGCAGGACATGCTCAACATATTGCGTCGTCGTCTTCCATTGGCACAGGTGGTATTGGCAGCTGCTCCAGTGCAAGGGCATGAAGCGCCTGCAGCGCTTATTCAAGCTATTGAAAAGTTAAACACTTTCGTACGGCCTGATGTGATTTTGTTGGCCCGTGGTGGTGGTTCCATTGAAGATTTGTGGGCTTTTAATGATGAGCGTGTCGTCCGTGCGGTGGTTGCATCGCAAGCTCCCATTATTACGGGTGTCGGACACGAGACTGATTTTACTCTGGTCGATTTTGCTGCAGACAAGCGCGCTCCAACGCCGACTGCCGCTGCTGAATTGGCAACGCCAATCACCATCATCGATCTTGCAGCAGCCTTGCAAGGGGATGTGCAGCGTTTGGATGAAGCCATTAACCGCCAGATTGCTGCACACAGAACGGACCTGGAATCGATTCAGATGAGCTTGCGATATTATTCGCCGGTGCGTCGTTTGCAGACCGAATCACAGCGTCTTGATGATCTCATGCGCCGCCTTGTTCGTGCCCAGGACCATCGACTAACGCTCGAAGCTGCCCACCTGAAAGGTACCAGCCGCAGGTTGGAGTCGCTAAGCCCGCTGGCGGTTTTGCGGCGTGGATATGCTGTTGTGACCCGCTCGCAGGATGAAAAGATCGTTCAGACCGCCAGCCAGGCGCCGGTGGGGTCAGAACTGCATGTGCGCCTCGCCGAAGGTGATCTGGATGTAAATGTAAAACGTAGCACCGAAACTCGGGCTACCTTGCAATCATTTTTAGAGGAGGCATAATGTCCCCATCAGCTTCCCGTACTTCCACCGGGACAACACCGAAAAAAGTGGAAGATTTGTCTTACGAAGAAGCTTTCAGCGAATTGGAAGCGATCGTGATAGCCCTGGAAAGTGAAGGGCATCCTTTGGATGAGTCGCTCAGTTTATATGAGCGTGGTCAGGTCCTGGCTACTTATTGTGCCCTACTCCTAGAGAAAGCTGAGCTGAAGGTTCGTGCACTTGGGTCTGATGGGCAGGTTGAAGTTGAAGGACAGGATTGAGATGCCTATTTCTGGAATCTTTGAAAACCCATCCCTCATGACCGCCATTGTTGCCTGGCTGATGGCACAGATACTAAAACCACCGGTTGAATACCTGCGTAAGGGCAAGTGGAATTGGGGCTACTTGCTTAGCGCTGGTGGTATGCCCAGTTCGCATTCATCGTTGATGGTTGGTGCAACGATGGGTATTGGTTTGCATGAAGGCTTTAATACAGCCATCTTTGCTTTGGCAATCTCCATGACCATGATTGTGATTTATGATGCAGCCGGAGTGCGTCGTGAAGCAGGCCGGCATGCCGAAAAGATCAATATATTGATCAATGAACTGCTCGCCGGACACCCAATTTCCGATAAGGAACTTCGGGAGGTGATCGGACATACGCCGATGGAAGTGTTAGGTGGTATTTGTTTGGGGTTGACGGTCGGCTTGCTTTATTGGATGTATATCGGCTGAATCTGGGGTCTTCTGCTGATCGGAATTGATGATACTGAAAGAGCATCTCAGCCTTGGGAAGCTCTTTTTTTTACTCGTTTTTTGGGGAGGGAAATCTGAAGATTTTCATTAACTGCAAGAGTAGATGAATAGAGCATGCGATTGCTGTTTGCTTGGCACCGATACCAGATATTGTTGAGCAGCCTACTTCGATAATTGCTGACGGTTACTCGCTGTCATTGTTGCATGCTCAGGCGACCGGACTTGTCACAATCAGCCCAAGAGATCGGTCGGATGCTTGTCTGGGCTTGCCTGTTGTGGACGAAGCCGGCGGGCAGGTCAGTGCATCTGGAGGTTACCCCTGTATCCCGCTCGAGAGGAGTTCTGGTTTATGACATGCTATCTGAAACAACGCAGAGTGCGTTGTTAGCGCCCCAACCTTCGTCGTACCAGGCCAATGAGCATTTGTATTTCGGGTGTTTTAAGCAGAACGAGGCTGATGGCATACGTAACACCTCCTAATGCGACGCCACCCAGCCCCAGCAGCCACGGATTCAAGTTTGCCGCAACCTGCATCCAAATCACGATCGTAATGGCCATGCCAAGTGCAGCCAGCCCATATCGAGCCACTCCGCGGGCAATCTGGGGACCATCGATTCCATTTAACCGGCGGCGCATAAAAATAAACAGGATGACTGCTTCCAACGCAGTAGCCAATGAATTTGCCAGGGCCAAACCGCCGTGGGGCATCCAACCTGCGGATGCGAATATTGCTGCAAATGCAAAGCTGAAAGCCGCATTCAAACCCATAGCCGCCATGCCTACGCTGACTGGGGTTTTCGTGTCGTGCAGGGCGTAGAAGGCGCGCGAGAGGATTTCAACCACTGCATGCCCCACTAACCCCGCGGTGTACCAGAGTAAAGCCCAGGCAACCATCTCGGTGGATCGAGATTCGAACTGTCCGCGTTCAAACAGCATGGCTGTCACCGGCTGGCGCAATAAGATCAAGCCAATACTGGCCGGGATGGATAGCAGTAAGACGCCGCGCAACGTGGCAGCCAGGGATGAGCGCATCTCGTCCCGCTCACCGCGTGCCACTTGCGCCGAGAAAGTCGGCAATGCGGCGGTTGCAATGGCTTGTGCAATTACAAATAATGGCATAGTCATGACCATACGTGCCACATTGATGGCTGAAAGACTGCCTTCGCCCTGCCCGGATGCAATCATGGCATTGATGACGAAATTTATCTGTACCGCCGCCACACCTAACAGACGGGGTGCCATCAATCGACCCACTTCACGCACTGCCGGATTTCCCAGCCCAAAGCTGAGATCATAACGGCGTCCTTCCAGACGCAACAGTCCGGGCACCTGTACGCACAGGTGTAGGATCGCTCCGAGGACATAGCCCCAGGCCAATCCCTGGATGCCCATGCGTGGGACCAATATGAAAATGCCGAGTATCCAGCCAATCCAGTTAGAAACTGGGGCTAAGGCGGGCATCCAAAATTTTTGATGTGTGTTCAAGATGCCCATCAATAGACCGCTGACGCCAAAAATAGTGGGAGCGATCAAAATGATCCGCAGCAGGTCAACTGTCAGGGTTTGTAAGGTGGGATCGAGTTCAGGTTTGAAAATAAAAATGACATGACGTACGAGCGCAGGTGCGAACAGCGCGGCTAAGCCACTTACCAGGCTGAGTGCCAGGATGACCAGGTTGGTTACCGCAGATGCCAGTCGCCAGGCATCTGTGCGCTCATTTTTCGCTAAAAAGCCTGTAAAGGTTGGGATGAAAGCAGATCCCAATGCGCCACCGGCAAGCAGGTTGAATAGTAGGTCTGGAAACGTGGCTGCTGCATAGAATGCATCCAGAGACTGGTTGGTTCCAAAAGCACGCGAGACCAGAATTTGACGGATTAATCCGACGATGTTGCTTAATACAAAAGCCAGCATGACTGTCCCGGCGGCAAGGGCGATCTGGCGGTTGGCGGAGGTTGAAGGTGTTTTCACGATGTGGGATTATACACCGGTGATTGTTGCAGAGATAATAGCCGGGCAAAAATCATGCAACGGATAGCTCCGAAAATGTGTAATGATCATTACCGTCATATCGGCAGTTATAAGGCTTGAAATTAATGATATCAGGGATAAAATAGAGATTGTGACAACACCATCCGCTATCACCTTCGGTACCTTTCACTGTACGCAATGCGGCGGCGAACTGCATCCAGATGAGGGTCAGTTATTTATTACCTGTCCCTATTGTGGTTCCACCGTCTATATGGATAAATCCAGGGTTGTCTTTCATTGGTTTCTCGCTCCGACCTTGAAAGATCAACAGGCAGCTGCTTCTCTGGCACGTTGGATGGCCGGAAACGATACTGTCAAAGACCTGGATAAAAAGTCCCGCATTCTTGGTCAGGTCTTTCAGTATTTCCCGGTCTGGTATTTTAAGGTCAAAACTGGGGATACCGAACGGGTTTATCTGGAGCCTGCGGCTGCTACCTCGGTTACAGAGTTGCGTACCCTAAACTTGCCGGCAGGTGATTTGCGAAAATATGAAGACTCGCTCGTGGCTGAGTCCGTTGAGCCGACGGTGCCGCTCGTTGCCGCGCAAGAGTGGCTGGCGCAGAAACAAGTCAATACTCAGCAAATCGTCGAAAGCGCACTGGTGCATATTCCTATCTACACTTTCAAGTATGGATTTCAAAATCGTATGTACACCGCTGTCGTTGAAGCTGCTACGGGCCGTACGCTGGCAAATATTTTCCCGGCCAAAGCCGAAGCGCCATACCTGGCGGTTGGATGTGCAGCTGCATTCGTATTTTTATGTTTGGCGAGTATCCTGGCGGCATTTGTGGCAGGGGATAGCGGGTCATCCACCGGGATTGGATTTCTGATATGTATCGGTGGCGGCTTGATCGCTGCCCCGGTTTTATTCGCAGTTGCCAGTTGGGTGGCATCCAGGGTGTGATGATGAGTGAATCACAGTCGATGAAAGGTTTAGGTTGTCCGCGCTGCGGAGGTGTTGTCCCGGTTCCTGAAGGGCAGGTGATTGTTCGCTGTCCTTACTGTGATTTGCGCTCCATTGTTCGGGGCGAGCGTGGTGTCCGTCGTTACCAGGTGCCCGCCCGTGCCAGTCGCGAACAGGCGCTGCAGGCATTGAGTAAATTTTTTGGCAATTTTGCAATTGCCAGGGACGTTCGCTCCAAAGCGAAAATTAGCGAAGTCTTTCTAACCTACTTGCCTTTTTGGGCTTTGTGGAGTCGTGCGCTTGGTTGGGCGTTTGGGCAAAAGGAAGTGGGCAGCGGTGATGATAAAAAATATGAAGCCCGTGAGGTTAAGATTGTACAGGAGATGATCTGGACAGGCGCGGCATGTGATGTTGGCGAATTTGGTGTCCAGCAAATTCAGCTGACTGATCAGCCGCTTGAACCGTTTAATGGAGATGTTTTGCATGCTAATGGCATGGTTTTCGAACCAGTAGGTTCGATCAGCGATGCTCACCAGGCGGCCGAACAGGAATTTCAAAAACAAGTAACCAGTGCTGCTGGTCTGGACCGTCTGGCCCAGCTCTTTATCCGTTTTATTCACAAGCGGTTTGGATTGGTGTACTACCCGCTCTGGGTGATCCGATATCTCTATCGTGACCGTGCCTTTCAGGTAGTGGTGGATGGGTTTTCTGGCAAGGTTCTTTATGGAAAGGCTCCCGGAAATGTGTTCTATCGTGCTGCAGCATTGGTGGCTGGGATGGCTGTGGGTGCTTTCCTGGCAGTAGATGTGCCTGTTTTTGTTGTGATGGCATCGTCAAACTCTCGTAATAGTGATATTTCTTTCGGTTTTCTGATCGGGGCACTTGTGGTAGGGTTGGGTCTGATGGCCTATGCTTATCGCACATTTCGTTATGGCGAACATTACGAATATGGCGGCGCAAAATTTGACTTCAAGCAATTTACCAGCGGAAATTATGGCGATATATTTCGTATGGCCATGAAGGCTGTTGACTCGTCGGAAAGGGCTAAATTATCATGAGCATGCCAGCCTTGCAGCCGCTCCAATGCCTGAAGTGTCAGACTCCTTTGCCGGCAGAGCCGGATGAAGTTGCCTGGTTATGCCCAAATTGTGGGCAAGCTATAGGCCTCGATGAAAAACAGCCGTCTGGACTAATGCCGCTTGAGATTCATTTTACAGATGGCATCCAGCCTGGTCAACGCGGGCGCCCTTTTTGGGTTGCCCAGGGCGTGGTGAGCGTGCAACGTGAAACCTATTCCGGAAACGAGAGCCGCCAGGCTCTTGAATTCTGGCAGAAGCCGCGCACCTTTTTTATACCTGCTTACACCTGTACTTTGGACCAGTTGATCAGTCTTGGCGCGCAGCTATTGAAGCAGCCGGTTTCGATGATGCAGAGTCCGGCTTGCCCGTTTCAACCGATTACACTTGATTTTGAAGATGTGCGTCCGATGGCGGAATTTATCATCATGGGAATTGAAGCCGAGCGTCGTGATATGTTGAAATCAGTCACCATACAGCTTATTCTTGCTCCACCCAGTTTATGGATACTGCCTTAGCGATCAGCCACCTGGGGCTTAACCGGATTGAATGCCAGGAAAGCGTCGTTCTGCTTTTACTCGCTTGCTGTATATATTTTCGGATGATGATCGAGGTTGTGCGTGGGCGAGTATTTGATAAAATGGCCGGATATTCTTCCGGTCATTTTATTTTGAAATGTAGTTTTGATGAAAGAAACGAGAAATGATAATGAAACGTGTCTACAGCGTAAGATTTTGGAAAAAATTGTTGGCTTTTTCAATGCTCATTCTGGCTGTTCTGGCCTGTTCCGTGAATACGGATAGTTTGCCGGAGCAGGCTGGCACAGCAGCATCTCCAGCCAGTTCTGTTCCGGCTGGGTTGGAAACCCCTGTTCACAGCGCCGGGATCGAAGAAATTCCCATGCAAGTGGGTTATGGCATGCGGGGGCCTTTTTATGAAATATATTTTACAGCCCCAACCAACCCGGCAGCTTCGCGGGAGGAGGGCGGCCCGGATGTGCATCTGGCGGAAGCAATCAACGCGGCGCGCATCTCGATTGATGTGGCCGCATACAGTTTTAGCTTATATTCTCTCCAGGATGCCCTGATCAAAGCATTCAAGCGCGGTGTTCAGGTGCGGATCGTTATGGAAAGCGATAATCTGGATGGTCGTGGGCCGCAAGCCTTGAAGGCTGCAGGTATTCCGATCGTGGGCGACCGGCGGGAAGGCCTCATGCATGATAAATTCATGGTTATTGATCGTGCCGAGGTTTGGACAGGTTCCATGAATTTCACGACTTCAGGAACTTATCAAGACAACAATAATCTTATCCGGATACGTTCTGTCAATGTTGCTAAAAACTTCACGGTCGAATTTGAAGAAATGTATAAAGATGATTTTTTCGGTCCGGATACTATTGCTGAAACTCCCTATCCTGAATTAATGGTCGATGGGGTTCAGCTGGAAATCTATTTTTCTCCGGATGATCATGTTGCCAGGCGCATCGCAGCATTACTGCGTGGAGCCAAGCAAAGTATTAACTTTATGGCCTACTCTTTTACCGCAAATGACTTTGGGGATATTCTCAGGCAAAAAGCGCGGAATGGTTTGTTAGTGGAAGGCGTGATGGAATCTTCCCAGGTTAAATCGAACCAGGGCAGTGAGTTTGATGCCTTTAACAAGGCTGGTTTATATGTATACCTGGATGGAAACCCAGGTTTGATGCATCACAAGGTTATTATTATTGATCAGGAGATCGTGATCACTGGATCTTATAATTTTACTGCCAGCGCAGAAAGATCCAACGATGAAAATGTTGTGATCTTTTTTGATAAGCAGGTCGCAGCCCGCTACCTGGCAGAGTTTCAGCGTGTCTATGATACTGCGCCAAAACCACCAGGAAAACCATAAGATAGGCAAGTAACTTTTTCGATTCTGCAGCGACTAGTACTATAGAACTATATGAAACAGCAATTTAGTTATCTGGGTGCTGGTCACTCAGCCGATTACTTGCCAGTGCTCATGAGCACCCATTCCGGGTTCATTTATAGTATATACGTCTCTCTGTCCGTACCAACTGGCGGAGAGCATATCTGGCAGGATGAAATGGTATACTTGATTTATCCCGAATCGAAACAGGGGTTTTGTATCCCATTATGTCTTTGCCTGAACAAAAAGAACTGGAAGACCTCAAGCGTCTTGATTCTCAAGCGATCAGCGCAGTTTATGACCGTTACTTCCCAGAAGTATACCGGTTTGTACGTTATCGCCTTAATGACGAACATGTTGCAGAAGATATTGCCAGTGATGTGTTTATCCGACTGCTTGAAGCATCTCAGTCTGGACGTGGTCCTCAGACCAATTTGAAGGCCTGGCTTTTATCAACAGCGTCACATATCGTGATTGATTACTTGAGGAAATCCTATCGCCGGCCAGAGAGTGATTTGCCCGAAACCATACCTGATGGAGTTCCGGGTGTCGCCGTAGACTACGAAAAGCGGGAGCGTGAGCGTCATTTGAAAAATGCCATGGCGTCGCTAACCGAGGAACAACAATATGTGATAACGCTGCGTTTTAGCCAGGGTTATTCACTCGAAGAAACTGCGAACCTGATGAAGAAAAATGTAAATTCAGTAAAACAACTTCAATTTCGCGCTCTTGCCGCACTTAACCGTATGCTGGATGAATTACCATGACCAAAGTAAACCTTTATGACGCCGTTGAAATTTGTCTACAAGCCCTCGAGAATGGTGGGGATGTGGAATCCTGTCTGGCCCAGTTCCCTGGGCTGACGGATGAACTGCGCCCTATTCTGACTGTGGCTGTACAGGCACGTACTATAACGGTGGCTGAAGTTCCCGGGGCCGCTATACGTCGCGGCCGGTCCCGTGTTTTACAGGCCGCTGCTGAAATGCGTGAAAAGACCAGTGTTTCCCCGGCAACTTTGCCTTTCTGGCGTTTTTCCAAGAAAAATATTTTGGGTGCACGGTTCTATCGTCTTGCTGCTACCACGACTGCCATGTTGGTTTTTCTTTTGACGGGGGGCACTGGGTTGGTGAACGCATCCAGTAACGCACTCCCCGGAGATCAACTATACCCTGTCAAGCGTAGTTGGGAAGGTGTTCAGTTGTTCTTTGTATTTGATTCACAAGCAAAAGTGGAACTTGAACATGAGTTTGATCACGAGCGCGTGCAGGAAATTGAGGAACTGTACTCTGAAAAACGCGTTGCCCAGGTGGATTTTCAAGGTGAAGTAGAGTCTCGCAATAACGATTATTGGATTATTGGTGGACTAAATGTTGCCATCGATCATGAAACGAATCTGGGTGGCGATATTTTTCCCGGTACCACCGTGCAGGTGATTGGCGAAACTGAGGATGGTGTCATAAAGGCTGAACGGATCATCCTGATAGCGACCCCTGGAGTTACCCCTGTGGCTGAGCCTGATCCCAGTGCCACTTTTGGAGCCACCCCACAGTTTGAGGCATCTCGAACCCCCAGTCCCACTGATGGGAATGATAATAATGAGCAAGAATTTAAAGATGGATCAAATGTACCCAATGCCACGAAACAACCTGACGATGGGCACGAATCAAACCCGACTGATTCGCATTCGTCTGCAGAAGAGTCTAATGATTCACGTACAACTGATCCTACTAAATCACATACGAATGATGAACATAAATCGAGCCCGACTGAAAGCCATTCACCAGAACCACACCCGACCGAAGACTAAATTAGTGGAACGTGTTTCCGGAAATCCAACTAAAAAGCAGTAAACAAAGGGTTTTTTGTGGCTATGGTTACAAGCGAGCAAAACCCAATCTGGCTTGACCTTTAGTTCTTATCCATTTCAAATTAAATTGCAAGTCATCGAACGATACCATCTGTGAAGAGATGGTATCGTTTTTAATACCAGATCCACAATAACCATAAACCAATCATTGTTGCGCCGATGGCAACCAATACCAGGAAAGTCCAGCCGAAGCCGATCAGCCAGCCTTTGGCAGAATCAAAGGCCTGGTGGTAATTGCGCAATCGCAAGTATTCGACAGCGTATAGGGCCAGTGGTGTGATAATCAAGGCTGCAAAAGGTGTAAGAAACAAACTGGAAACCAATCCGGCTGCATAACCAATCCCGATCGATCTCCAGGGTGTGCCAGTTTCACGTAGTTTTTTTGCAATAATAATATTATCAATAAAACTGCCGATAATCATCAAAGTGGTTATCAAGGCGAATAGCAGCCAATCCCAGACCCCCATTCTTCCCACTAAGGCTTGCAGGATGGCATAGAAAAAGGCTGAAAGCCATATCACGACGATCCCGGGGAAAATGGGGATTACCAGCCCTACCAACCCGACCAGCATAAACGTCAGGGTGATCCATTGCAGCAGTAGTTCACTAACTACGAGCCAATCAATCATACGGTGCCCTATGGAATAAAGGCCAGTAATAGATAAGAAGGATGGATCGGGCGCCTTTTACCTGTTCCATCCTTCTTTTTTGTTAGCGGATTACGTCAATTCCGCCCATCCATGGGCGCAAAACCTCGGGGACAATAATCGACCCATCTTCTTGTTGATAATTTTCCATCACGGCGATCAGTGTGCGCGGCAAACCCAGTCCCGAGCCATTCAGCGTGTGCAGCAGTTTTACTTTGCCACCATCCGCCGGACGATACTTGATGTTTGCGCGTCGTGCCTGGAAATCGGTGTCGTTAGAAATTGATGAAACTTCCAACCACTCGTCGCAGCCGGGTGCCCAGACTTCCAGATCATAAGTCATGGTAGCCCCAAAGCCAATGTCGCCGGTGCAAAGCTGTTTGACGCGATAGGTAAGTCCCAGCCCGGCGCAGGTTTCTTCAGCATCCTTGAGCATTTTTTGATGCATGGCTTCTGATTCTTCTGGCTTGCAGTAAATATACATTTCGACTTTGTCGAATTGGTGCCCTCGTTTGATCCCGCGTACATCACGCCCGGCGCTCATTTTTTCGCGGCGGAAACAGGGTGTGTAGGCAGTATAAAACCGAGGCAGGCTGGTTTCATCCAGTATCTCGTCCATGTGCAAACCGGTCAAAGGGATTTCAGCAGTGGGCACAAAGTAGTAGTCTTCTTCGTGGTCTTTGTAAAGATTATCGGCGAACTTGGGCAGCTGTCCAGCAGCATATACGGTTGCTGTTTTGACCATAAAGGGCAGATATTGTTCGCGATAACCCTGGTTGCGGGTATGCAGGTCCAACATCCAGGCGATCAAAGCCCTTTGCAAGCGCGCACCTGCGCCGCTCAGTACGTAAAAGCGCGAACCAGTTAGCTTGCTGCCTCGCTCGAAGTCGATGATTCCCAGTGCGGGACCAAGATCCCAGTGTGGTTTGGGCGTGAAGCCAAATTCTTTTGGTTCTCCGATGGTCTTGATGACGATGTTTTCGCTGTCGTCAATGCCGTAGGGTGTGCGCGGGTCTGGGATATTGGGCAGTGTATCCGTCAGGCTCTTTAGTTCGCTGTCTGTATCGGTGACCTGTCGATCAAGCGCGGCGATTTTATCACCGACAACGCGCATGGCTTCAACTTTCGCCTGCCTTTCGGCTGGATCCTTCATTTTGCTGATTTCTTTTGAAACGGCGTTGCGTTCAGCTTTGAGTGCTTCTACTTCCACCAGCAAGCCGCGGCGCAGTTCGTCCAATTTCAAAATGGTATCGACTGGCGCGGGGTCGCCCTGGCGGTCGAGGATAGCCTTGCGAACAACTTCTGGGTTTTCGCGGATGAGATTGATGTCTAACATGCTAGTACCTCCTGTTTTATGAAATAAAATACCGCCCCTCCTGTGCAGGACGAGGGGCGGCTCGTGGTACCACCTGCGTTTACTGTTCATCCCGTTTTTTGGGAGTGGCAGTCTCGGTTTGCGCTTTAACGGGCTTCCCCGTCTCTCTTACGGCCATACCTGGCCCCTGCGAGAGCAACTGGCTTAAGATGAGTTTAGGCTCACTTTTCTAAAGCCACCAGAGGGGATTTTTCTGCTTTGCCTGCTGCCTTGCACCAACCGGCAACTCTCTGAAAGGGCGGGCAGATACTTGTCTCTGGGCTGTCTTTGTAATATGATTATACGCCTTCAAAAGCTTGTGTCAAGGATGATTTGACGGGCTGCTTTGCCAGATTTTTGCCATCTCGATCCGTTCACCGAGCGGTGGGTGCGAATGAAAAAGGAAAACGACCCATTTTTCAGGATCAAGTTCGCCAAGATTTTGGTTGGCCAAACGGGTAAACCCGGATGCGAATGCCTCGTTTTTGCCCGTGGACTGCAGCGCATACTCATCGGCCATGCGCTCACGCCAGCGTGAGAATCCATTCTCGAGCGGCATGATCAGCAGACCATACAGGCTGATGATGAGTGTCAATGCCGGGAAGGCGGCCACATCTGCCACACTCGTAAACCCGAAGGTACTCACGGCCCAATTCATCACCAGGGATGCCAGGTAAAGCCCAAGAGCTGTGCTAAGGGTACCGAAACCGATCAATAAGGGGATGTCTTTGTGGACATGATGCCCCAGCTCGTGTGCCAAAACTGTCTCAATTTCATCCAGCGAGAACTCATTGATCAGGGTATCTCCGAGTACGATGCGACGGGTATTGCCGATGCCCGTCAACGCTGCATTGGCAGCCTTTGTGCGTTTCGACATGTCAAATTTGAAGACGCCCTTTACCTTTGTATTTGATTTCTCGGCCAGTTTCATTAATCGTTCAGCCAGTTCAGAATGTTCTTCACCCAGCGGTACGAATTTGTTAAAAAGGGGCATGATCAACACCGGGGCCAGATTGGCGATCAAGACTTGGAAGACCAGCAGTCCGCCCGCCGCCCATAACCACCAGAGCGCACCGCTAACGCGCAGCGCCAGGTAGAGAAGTTCGATTACGATCAGCCCAATTGGCAGTGATATTGCCAGGCCTTTGAGTTGGTCGAGAATCCATTCTTTCAGAGTCTGGTTGGATTGATCGAAGCGGTGCGGTAGGATGAAGTCGCTGTAGTAACTGAGCGGTGCTTCGAGTATGCTGGATATGCCGCCAAAGATGATCACAAAGGCGGGCACGATCAGCCACTCATTTTGCATCGGGGACCAACTGGCCAACCAGCTGCGCAGCCCGGTGGCCCAGCCGAATGCCAGCCATGCAATGGTGTATGCCAGGCTGAAAGCAGTTTCAAGCAGCCACAAGCGGCGTTTGATGCGGCTGTATTCTTTGGCTAGTTTTTGTTTTTCAAGGTCGAGCACGGTCATGAAATTATTTCCTTGTATATTGATATATTGGCCACAAAACTCTGGTTTGTGATTGATCCAGTATGCTCTTGAAAGTCTGTTTGTTCACTTATTGGCGGCGAGAACTACTTTGATTGTTCAGCTCCCAGGCGAGAGATGACTTCTTCGGTGCTCATCAGAGTACCATAAGATTTGAAAGCTGAAAGGAAGGCTGCCTGAACCTGCGCTGCCGGGACGGTTATCTGGCCGTGCGTCAGTGCGCGGGTAGCACAGGCATCTTCAACGACGATTACCTGAAAGCCGAAATCTGCGGCGGCGCGTACGGTGGCATCCACGCACATATGCGTCATCATCCCGCAGATCAGTACGCGTTCTGTTTCCCAGTGTTTGAGCTGTTCCAGCAGGTTTGTGTCGCGGAAACTGTTGGGGTATTGTTTATGGACGATCGGTTCGCCCTCGAAATGCGCCACCAGGTCGTGGATGCGAATGCCATCTGTGCCAGGAATGAAGAAGGTTGCGCCTGGTTTGCGCGCTTCGTGCTGGATGTGGATATGCTGTCCGCCGTGTTCTCTGAAACATTGCAGCAGTGCGCCGGCTTTCTGGCCCGCTTCCTTTGCACCTTCGAGCTCCATCTTGCCGCCAGGAAAATAATCGTTCTGGATGTCGATAATCAGTAAAGCTGTCTTCATGGGACCTCCGTAGCCTGTCAGGGTCTATGACAAGGTAGCATAATTATACGCTTGCTTCCGTATGAATGACTGTCGTAGAATCTGTCATGCGAGCAGGTATCCTTCTGCTGGTTGGTTTGGAGCGCGTAAAGGTATTATTGTATAATCTTTCTGAGAGATTTTTGATGAAGTTGCCATTCCTCAGGGTTGTGATCTTGTTTAAGATTAATTCCATGCCTGTTTCTTGGTTGCGACCCATTGACAGATTGGATGGAAAACTGGTTGCCATCGGTTTTTTGGAGTATGTTTCTAATGACCTGGCTACCAGTGCATGAATACTCGGGAACGTGCTGGGCAACGGATCATTTATTTTATGCCGGCCAACCTATTTAATACGGAGCTTTTTATGAAGATCTTATCTCCTGGCCTGAGTGCCGAAATGAGTATGACCGTTAGCGCAGCAGATACAGCATCCAAATGGGGCAGTGGCTTGGTGCCGGTCTTCAGTACCCCGGCGCTGGTTGGTTTGCTGGAAGCTGCGGCTGTCTGTGCGTTGGATGGACAGTTGGAAGCAGGACAGACCACGGTGGGGACTCACATCGATGTTCATCACCTGGCAGCTACGCCAGTGGGCATGTCTGTGCGGGCGCGTGCCGAATTGGTTGCCATTGAAGGTCGCAAATTAATCTTTCAGGTGCAAGCCTGGGATGAAGTTGAGAAAATTGGTGAAGCACTGCACGAGCGTTTCATGGTGGATATGGAAAAATTTGTGATCAGGACGCAGGCCAAGCAAAAAGAGGTCTGATGTGCCGGGTGAAACGGCTATTTTCGCCCAAAATCCGCAGGATTCTCACCCCAATCTTCGGTCTCCCACTTTAGGATCTTATTCGAGAGTCGATTCTCAGCCAACCAGGTTTCTGCGTTGGCAATTAGCGCAAACAGGGGGGCGTTTCGCCTGGTCTGTTCCAACTTTGTACGGCATTTTTTTAGCTTCACCCACAGGATGGCATTCTTTGAATCGGAATAAAGCGGCCAGTTGAGCTGTTTTTCCTTCAGCCAGACGAGACCCTGAACGATAGCCAGAAACTCACCGACGTTGTTGGTCCCATCCGGGTACGGGCCGAGTTTAAACAACTCTTTAGCAGTTTCTGTCTCCACCCCGCGCCACTCCACCGGGCCGGGCACCCCAGAGCAGGCTGCATCTACACTGATGGATGGGACTACAGCTTTGCTCAGTGTCATTTTTTCCTGTACCACGCTGCTGGTGGTTTTGCCGACATACTCTTTGTATGCTCCACGAAAAGCACTCTCTGCAGCTGCCTGACTGTCGAATGACTTGTATTCGGCCCCGGTAAAACTAGAGACCTGCGCTGAGCAGGCCTCCCATGAATTAAAGACCCCGTTGCGGCGTCCTTTCCAGACTACGTAATATTTTTGTTTTGCCATGCGCTCATTTTACCCGATGCTGGTAGTGAACGCGACTGCGGACAGAAAAAACTGGGATGCAGTCTGGAAGTTTCGGATGGGTATCCGGTTGTTTTGTTTGCACCTGCCTGGCGGCTACGGAACAAACGGTTCTGCGATGACGAATAAACGACCCCAGGCTTGTTCGCCATCCTTGTAGATGCAGGTTTGAAAAGTCAGATGGTGGGCACCCTGGTAGACATTCTTGAACACTTTGGTCCAGGCAAGCTTTTCGCCGCTGTCCAGGTCAAGGAAGTCACTGACCGTGCTCTTTGGCTGTAGAGCCTGGTAGCGAAACATCCTGGTTACTTTGAAATACTCAATTTTCCCATCCCCAAAAATGACGCGTACTTCCTGGCCTGGTTTGAGAGCCGGGAAATCCTGTCCGGCCATGTAATTATGGGCCAGCAAGCCGATATTGCCAGCGTCGTGCGCTGCCTTGAATTCTGTGACCATACCTTGCCAGGGTGATACAAAGCTCGGGTCACTGGCTGGTTGTTGGACAACTTTCAATGCGAACAAATCTGGAGCATATACGCCGCGCACAGTATTGGCTTGCCCATCTTTGATTGAATCAATAAAGCTCTTAAAAGCGGGGATTGGCCTGGCTGTCCCAGCCGCCTGGGCAGGGAGGATAGCAATCGCCAGACTGGCGATCAGCACAAGGGTAAAAAAGATACTAATAAGCAGGCGACTCGGTTTCATAAATAGCCTTTCGATAAAATGTGGCGGATTTTTGGCCGCCGGTTCTTGGCCGGGTGGTGTTGATGGCTGTGATCTTGCCGATAAAGTTTGGCCGGTTACAGCCGAAAAATATACTAAAAACTATCCGATTTGTAGTAACCTTTTGACTGCAATCCGAGGTATCCTTGTTTGAAAAATGGGTGCTTCCAGCATCACCTGTTTCATCCTAAAAGGGTTTATTGGTGCTTGCAGCCATTTTCATGGCAAGGAAGCTGTGTTTTGGTTGTGTGCAACCACTGGTTTGCGTGGTGCGCTTAACCTATTTAAAGCTTCGGCATGGTTTCCTGGTACTTGACGAAAATAAGCTAAATTTCGCGTAAGGTTTGTGTAAATTCTGTTATGAACGCGATATTTAGGGTGTGGCACTTGGAAGCTGAACTCATCCTGGAGTGATCAGGCTGGTATGCTGCGCGGCCGTGTTCAATTTATCTGTGGGTGGCCGGTCGTAAAATAACCCGGGATCGAGGCTTTTCGGATAAACTTTATTTGCCCGTACTTTTGACTTGTTGTCTGGTTGTGGTACCAAGCATGAAGTGGTCGTTGGGCGTTTAAACGAAAAAACCGCCAGGCTAAGGCGGTTTTTTTGGTGTATTCAAATGATGTTGGTGTTTTGTGGGGGCTTTGAATATTTAGCCAGTGGTTGTTCGTCTGGCAACGATGACCTAGCTTTCGGGCCGGCATGCCCTTGAACCATTTTTAAGGTTATTGCGGCGCGGGAGTCCGAAGTATAAAAAAAAGACCTGTTCGCTCAATTGCCACCACGCAAGTGGTTGGAGAGCGAACAGGTCTTTTAGATTGGCAGTCAGGCTGGCTGTTGGGGGTGAGCTGCCGCGTTATTTCAGGCGGAAGGGAACCTCGATCAGCAGATCATTGCGCAAGTCAAGCAGGGCGGTCCAGGTGTTATTTTCGTTTAAGAGAGGCAGGCTGGCGTTTTCGATGGCTGCACCGGGCGGCAGCTGCAGTCTCAGGCGCAGGGATCGCGTCAGGGCACCGGGTTGTTTCTGTAGCTTGAGGTGATAAACCCACAGGTTGTTTTTTCCATCCCAGGTGAGCACATCCGGTGGTAGGAGAAACTCGAATTCGGTGCTGATGGAGCTGTGCGTGGGGACCATGGTCATGGTTCCATAGACCTGCGCGTTGGGGATGTCTTCGCTGGCCAGGTCGTCGGTGCGGGCCGGGACGGCCTCTCCTAGCATGGTCGATTCTGCCGGGATCGCGCGCGGTGTGGAACGCAGCAGCTGTGCGCCGGCGGGCAGATAGAGCCTGAGATAGCCCCAGTAACATTCTTCCATCACGTAGGGTGAGGATGTCTGGCTGGGAATGAACCTGGCTGAGTATCTTGGCAGGCAGGGAATATCGTTGCTGGAGTGATTGGTTTGACGGACGGTCAGCAGGCTGGTTGGCTTTTTGATATCCGCCAGGTTGAGACTGTAGTCCAGGGCGACTTCCATGGATGGATTGGATTTGTTGTAGCTCATGTTGGCATCCACCAGCATGTTAAAGTCGCTGTGGGTTGGGATGCGTACAGCGCCATCCCAGTTGTGGCGCTCCAGCAACCTGGCGGCCTCTTCGTCATCGAATTGCATGAGGATATGCTTTTCGGTGAGTAGCTCCAGCAGGACGGGCACCAGTTTTGTCCAGTCGCGTCCGCGCGATTGCAGGATTTTTTCGAGCAGGGGCCGGGCGAGTCTTTCGATAAATTGCTTGCGATCCCAGTTGCCGGTGAAGCCGGGTGGCGCTGATTCTTTGGCGGAACGCATGTATGCCATGACGTTCTCGCTGGTGATGGGATAATTGACTTTTTCCATGCGGATTGGGCCGAGGGTTTTGAGCAGCTGCACGATCACGTGCGAATCGATGGCGATGACTCCATCGGCGGAAGCGGCGCGGGTGTAGCAGTATAAATATTCAGCCCAGGAGACGGTCGTGGGGAAATTGGTGAACCAGTTGGAGTCGCGGAACATCAGCATGCCAATGTTCATGAATGTCTGGAATTGCCAGGGGGGCAGCGGATAGGGCTTGGAATAATCGTCAATCAACTCGGCAGATTCGATGTTCATGCCGATCAATTTGCCATCCATGACCACCACTGAGCCGGCGGCGGTCAGGAAGCCCCCGGTGGGACGCAGCTCATCCTCGTTTTGGATGAGGATCAGGTAGGTCTGAGGTCCAGACTTGCCAACTCCCAGCAGCTTGGGCGCGATACGGATGAGCGACAGGGCATCATCCATTGGGAAGGTGCCGGTGATGGTCTCAAAGAGCGGGTCGATGCGGCCGGTGATGATCTGTTTGACGGCGGGTGAGAGGCATTCCAGGTTCAGGTCGGCGCGGGCTGCCTGAGCCTGGGTCAGCGCCAGTTGGGCGTCCAACAGCTCGGGACCGGCATTCTGCAGTTTGAGGACCAGGTCCAGGACATCCAGAGATTGATTATTTTTGATGGTTGTTTCGATCGCCGGGGTGATGGCTGTCAGACCAGCATCGGCTGCGGTGACCAGGTTCTGGGCCAGGGCCAGCAGGTTTTCCGCCTGGCTGATCTCTCCGCCGTAGCGGGGCAGCCAGCCGAAGTAGGGTGCCATCCAGAGCAGCGGAGCGCTGTCGGTTATCAAGGCGTCCAACCCGGTGTGGAGTGTATGGACTTGCGCGGCGATTTCTGGAATTTGGGCGAGCAGCGGGGTGGGGTGGAGATAGTCTGCCAATCCGCGTGCCTGTTGTTCGATGAGCAGTGCGCGCTGGTAAAGCCCCCAGATCTTCCAGCCCAGCAGGGCAGAAAGCAGCAGGAAGATTAATACTAGTATGATGGATGCTTGTTTGACGAAGCGCAGGATTTTGGTGCGCGGTTTTTGGGCATCAGCACGGCGCTTCAGTTCAAGCAAGAACGCCTCGCTGAGTTGTTCCATGCCCTTGCGGTGCCAGTCGCTGAGAGTGCTGTTGGGCGCGGGTTCACTCTCGTCTTCGGCGAAACGGTAGCGCGCCAGCTCGTCCGGGCTGAGCCCATCCGCGCGACCATACACGAAAAACAAGATTGAGCGGTCGAGGCTGGCCCAGGCTTCGCGCTGACTGCCGGGAATGGGTGTGCCGTAAAGCAGTGGGGCAAAGTGTTGGGCGGCCAGAATGCCAAAAGCGCCCCAGCGGGTATCCAGACGTTTTCCGGCGCGCGGTGGTCCGGGAGGGATTGTTTTTCGAAAGACACACGTAACCAGCTCGACGAGTCGCGCGCCGGGGGCCTTTTCTTTGGGGCCGGATAGCAAAATTGCCCAGGGATGATCGTTGAGCAGGCCGGGTTCGCGTACATTGAGAAGCACCAATTTTATTAACTCGACCTGGGAAGTGTCTGGATATTTCATAAAAGTCCTGTTGTGACGTTGAAAACCAATCCGTAAACGATCCGTAATCAATTAGCCAGGCGGCTGGCATATAATGTACATTGAAGCAGCCCGAATGGGATTGGCTGTGGATCTTATGTTCAAAGGGAGATTGAGATGAACCGAAAGATACGATTTTTGATGGCAGCCTTGATGGTGATCGTCCTGGCTTTCAGTGCTGGCAGCGTCTGGGCGGCACAGAGATTGGTGGGTTCTGTGCCAGAGAAACCGGTTGTGGGCACATCGGCGCCAGTACCTACCGCCGCGCCGCTGCTTGCCGCGACCAGCATACCACTCAGCGTGGGGCCGGGCATTCCGGTGACAGGTATGGCAGATGCCCCTGGAGCGGTTAACATGGGTACGGCTATTTATGCGCCCATGGATCCGAATGTAACTATCACAGTGACCGCGGTCAGCAATCCGGCTGAGATCGCTCCACAGCCGGAAGGCATGGCCTTTGTGGGTGATTCCTTCCTATTGATGGCGAGCGTGCCGGGTGCGCTGGTGCAGGTGTGCTACGCATACCCACCTGAAATGGAAGCCAAGCAGGCGGGTATATTCAGGCTGAATGAAACCCTGACTCCACCAGCCTGGGAGCAGGTGCTTGGGGCAGTGGTTGGAAATGGGATGATCTGTGGTTCATCAACCGCAGGTTACGTTTCGCTGATCGGTAATTCGTAATGTTTCGTGAAACCAGGCCGGGGTGGGCGCGATCTTGCCTTTCCTGGCCTGGTTTTCATTGGACAACCATGGCCGGGGCCCTGGTCATTATCCTGAGTCTTGGGCTGTGTTATGGCGTGACAATCGCGCCGGATCTGACCTGGGCGCATTTTAGCGCGGATGGGGGCGATTTTATCAGCGCAGCTGCCACCGGCGGAGTGCCGCATCCTGGTGGTTACCCACTTTACCTGTTGGTGGCGCGTCCCTTCCAGAGGCTGCCTTTCGGTACACTGGCGTTTCGCACTAATTTACTATCAGCGGTGGCGACTGTCCTGGCGGCCCTGGTGCTGTACCGGTTCCTGCTTGATGAGCTGGCGAGGCGCGGGGGGGCTGGTTTCATTTCCATATTTGGGGCGCTGGCTTTCGGGTTGGCGCCGTTTGTTTGGGGGCAGGCGCTGGTGACGGAGGTATATGCGCTGCAAGGCCTGCTGGTGATGGTGTGCCTGTATACCTGGCGGGTTGAGCAGCCCTGGCCGGGTGAGTGGGTGCGCGGTTTTGTTTTGGGGTTGGCGGCCGCGAACCATCTGACCGCGGTGTTGATGTTCCCTTTGATTTTTGTGTCGTATCAGCGCCAATCCGTTGCTCCGGTGCGCATGATCGTCAGCAGGTGCCTGGGGATTTTGGGCGGTCTGTCGCTATACCTGCTGCTTCCGGTGCGGGCCTCTTTTAATCCGCCTATCAATTGGGGCAATGCGGCCACACTGGATGGGTTTTTCTGGTTGCTGAGCGGAAAACTGTATGCCCCTTATGTTTTCGGTCTGGGGTGGGCCGATATGCTGCTGCGGCTGCGCAGCTTCGCGGGGCTGTTGTTGGAGCAGTTCGGTTGGGCAGGCGTGCTGCTGGGGTTCTATGGACTGTTCTCGGTGCCGGGCAGGTTGATGCGGGCTGCCACTTTGTGGTTGGCGGGGACGGCCCTGATCTTTTCGGTGCTGTATGGCGCGAGTGATTCGCAGGTGTACCTGATGCCGGTCTGGCTGGCCTTTGCGATCTGGATGGCGTATGGGGCTCAGGATCTGTTTGAACTGCTGGCCGGGCGCAGACGGTTCGAGTTTGCGGCGGGGGTAGTGCTGATGACGGTTCTGCTGATGCAGGTTCCGGGTTCGCTGCGGCAGGTGGATGTATCTGATGATTTTCGCGCGCGGGATTTCATCGAGCAGACCCTGGCGGGGGTTCCAACGGATGCGCTGGTGTTTGTGGCGGGCGATCAGCAGATCTTCCCGCTGTGGTATGCCCAGTTTGGGCTGGGCCGTCGAACGGATATTTTGATCGTGGCCAGCGGGCTGCTGCCGTACCGCTGGTACCTGGAGAGTCTGGGGCATACTTATGCGGGTATGCACATTCCTACGGGTGAGCGGCTGCTGCCAGGTGACCTGATTGGGGCGAACCCAGGGCGGGTTATATGTTATATTTCAGAGGGTAAGGCGCTTGTATGCAATTGACTTTTCCCGATTGGGGAACTTTCTGGAAGGTGTGCCATGAGCTCGATTTTATTTATTTGTACTGCCAATCGTTATCGTTCGCCAATCGCGGCCGCATGTTTTAAGAGCGAGTTGACTAAACGCGATCAGGATAAGGCCTGGGATGTGCAGAGTGCGGGTACCTGGACGCAGAATGGTCTGGCGGCGCTGCCGGATGCAGTCCTGGCCGCAAGGCAGTTTGGTCTGGATATTCGCGAGCATCGTTCACGTGAGGTGACTGCTGAGATGATGGCGGCGGCGGATTTGATCCTGGTGATGGAGCGGGATCAGAAGGAAGCTTTGCAGATTGAGTTCCGGTCCAGTCGCCATAAGGTGGCGCTGCTGACGGAGGTGACTGAAGGGGTCTCTACTGATATTGCTGACCCGGTTCGATTTCCTCAAAATGAGCAGGCTGCGTCTGAGATATGCCGGTTGATTGGGGCGGGTTTTGATAAGATTTGCGCTGCCGCAGAGCGGGGCTGAGGCGCTCGAACCCCAAAAATACACCGGGAGTACACCGGGAGCACACCATATTGGGCAGGTAAAAAATTATTTTTGTGCAGGTCTGTTTTTTTGGGTGTGTTTCGGTCAGGGACTGCCGTTCCGGGATGCGAGCAAACCTATGGGGGCATTCGTTTATTCGGGGTATACGTGAGGATGGCTGTCTGGGAAAATCACGAATGTGGACGAATGGCACGAATTTCACGAATAGTGCAGTGTTGTGAATGGCCTGGGTGGCTTGGGTAAATTCAGAGTTCCCGATCGTTTATATGTTGATCAGCTCCATATCACCACCAAATGCAGATGCAAAAAAGTCAAATAATTATGCTTATTAATCCACTGGAAGAGCATATTATGGCATCATTTACCAGTTCTATTGATGATGGGTATTACCTCACGGGGTGCCGGTTTTAGGCGATACGGTGCCAGTTTTTGGCGATAACCTATTCCCCCGGCCCCCTTCCCGAAAACGGGAAGGGGGTGAATGAGGGTTTTTTTGTGGAGTTTTGCGCCAGGAACAGGCGCAAAAACTCCACTGGCGGGGCAAACCGGCGATTATTATTCGCCCGAGCTGCTGTTAGATATCCTGTTGTGGCAGATCCAAACAAGAGCACGCGTTGTGGCGCAACCGATGCAACGATCCTGCGGGTGACTTCCTTTTTTATACTGGCCCAATCAATGGGTGTAGTTTTCTTTAATATGGTTTTACGCGGAGCGGTTGTTTCATCCGTGGTTATAGGTTGATAAGCATTAATCTATTTAATCCGAAAAAAACAAAGAATTGGCGCCCGAATGGTGTAATTTCGGAGCTGTTATATTTATTCTAACATCCAATCGCTCTCTGACCTTTTCGATCTTGCTATTGATTTGGCGGCGATAATCTGAAAGGCACAGGAAATGTCACATTCATTTCCAGCGCGCCTTGTTTGAAGATATTGATGTGCCGGGCAGATGTGTTCCTGGCGAGTATAAAGAGTTTTCAACGGATTGAACAGTCAGCATTTATACTGACAGATAGAAAATGGGCAGAGGCCAATTGGCCTCTGCCCATTTTCTATCCACCCATGCTGGTTGCCTGTTCGGCGTGGGGAATGAGCAGCCAGCCGTCCAGGGGTAGAAGCTCATCGGGCACGGCCTGATTGTAGCGCTTGAACTCATCCAGGTTGATGCTCAGCTGCTGTGCTAATATGCGCAGGGTCAGGCTGCTGTCCTTGACCTGGTAGGTTTCGAAGGCAGGCAGGGCGCTGACATCCAACGTGTTGAGTGGGATGACGACGACCCAGCCGACCCAAACCGGGGTGGGGATGGCGTAGCTGATGTGTTGGATAGCTTCTGGGCTGGTGTTGTGGAGCTCAGCCAGCATGATCAGGCTTTCACCCGGCGCCATGCGATGGATCAACAGCTCGGGCGCGTTTCCGGAGGGCGTGTCGAGGGCGAACAAGCTGATGGGCAGCGGGGTCAGAGTGATCGTGCCGGAGGGGGTGGGTATCTGGCTGGTTGTGCTGGGTTTTTCGGGGGTATCGGATGAGGCGGGTGGGGGTGCTGCTGGCAGGCTAGTCAGATTGGGGGCCGGGATATTTTCCTGGGCTGGGGATGGGATGCTGAATGGTTGGGCAATGGCGAAGAGGCCTGTTTGGTTGAGCCGGTTGACCGTCTGGATGCCAAGCAGGATGATGACTACCAGTAGAACCGAGGCGATCAGGGCGAATTTGCGTGAGAGAGCCGGTTGGGCGGCCAGGCGCATGTTTTTCGGCAGGTTGTGGCTGCCTGATTCTTGAAAGGCTGGACAGTCTTGATGGGCGGTTGCCAGGCAGTAATCGCTTTGGTGTTCAAAGGATATGTGGGCCGGTTTTTTGGCCCGGTAGCACATGTTTCGTTCGGATGGGAAGCCGGCGGCTGTGTGAGTATCTCCTGCCAACCCTAGGAATGAACAATTTTTCACAGCGAAGTTCCTTTTTCGCGAAGATGCATAACTTGCGATGTGTTCGGATCTGAATACATCAGCCCTGTTTCTGTTTTTAGAAATGGGCTGAGATGGAAGCTATTGTTATGAAGATAAGTTTTGGACCTATGCCCCCGGCCCGCTTCCCGGGGCCGGAAAGGGGCGAATGAAAGCGGCGAATGACGGTGGGGTTATGGGATTTTGGGTTGGCCGGTTGGTTCAAGCTCGGGGCCGATATTTTTAGGTTTCTTGAACAGGTTGGCAAGCGACCAGCCGTTGGCGGAGCTGCTGCCGGAGCGGCGGGTGTTTTGTTTGTCGATTGAATCGTAGTATGCGTAAGCGCCCTTATAGTAGGCGGTGTAGTGCCGGTAGCCGCCGTAATAATAGGGCCGGTTGCGCGGGATGCGGTTCATGACAACGCCTACGATGCGGGCGCCGGAACGTTTCATCTGCTCCAGGGTCGAGAGAGCGGCATCGGCAGGGGTTTTGCCGGGGCGGATGACGAGCAGGACGCCATCCACGCGGGCGGCCAGAATGGAGGCATCTGCGACCAGGAAGGGCGGCGCATCCACGATCACAATGTCGGCGGTCTTTTTGGCGGTGCTCAGGATCGTTTCCATCTTTTTGGAACCGAGCAGATCGGCCGGGTTGGGTGGAATGTCGCCGCTGGTGACGATGCACAGGTTTGGATCGCTCCAGGGCCGGGTGACATCGGCGAGCGAGACGGTATCGCGGAACAAATCGCTCAGCCCGGCGCGGTTGGTCAGGCCAAAGAAGCGGTGGATGTGCGGGCGGCGTAAGTCGGCATCCAATAAAAAGACATGTTTGCCGCCTTGGGCCAGGGTGACGGCCAGGTTGGCGGCGATGGTGGACTTGCCTTCGCTGGGGTGCACACTGACGATCAGCAGTGATTTGAGCGGATGGTCGACAGCGGCAAATTCGAGGTTGGTGCGCAGGGTTCGGAAGGCTTCTGAAACAGGCGAGCGTGGATTTTCTGAGACGTAGGCGCGCTCTTTTTGGCCATGTTCGATCTCGGCGATATAGCCGATGACTGGCAGGCCGAGCACCTGGCTGATCTGGTCGGCGGTTTTGAGGGTGTCGTCCAGGTATTCGACCAGGAAGGCGATCGCGGCTGCCAGCATCAGGCCGACCAGCGCGCCTAAGCCGGTATTGGTGGGTATTTTGGGGCGGATCGGCAGGTTTGGGGCCAGTGCGGGTTCGATCGAGATGATGTTGGATGTGCTGGTCAGCCGCGCCAGGCGGATATTTTCGTAACTGCTGAGCAGGTTGGCGCGGATCTGTTGGTAAAGCGCCAGGGTGGATTGCATCTGCTGGGCGCTGCTGTCGGTTTTGATCGAGTTTTCGCCCAGAATGACCAGATTGGCATAGATCTGGCTGTATTGATCATAGGTGTTTTGAAGCTGGGTGAGTTGGAAATCTTTTTCGTTGATCTGGGATACGTTCTCGGGGGAGGGTGTGGGTGTGGATCTGCCAACCAGGGGAGCCAATTTCAGTTTGAAGAGCTCGTCCTTGAGGGTCACGATTTGGCTCTGAAGGCGACCCATCTCGATTTTGGTCTTGGTGATGTTTTCCTGGAGCTTGGCATCCGAGACGGCCGTGGATTGGTTCTGGAGGGTACTGATCTGGGCTTCGACCTGGGCGATCTGGGATTTGAGGCTGGCTTCCGAATCGGCGAAGCGCAGTGCCTGTTTTTCGGCATTACTTTGGACGAAGACTTCCACCAGGGTGTTGGCGGTATCTGCGGCGCGCTGGGGGTCGGCGTCTTCGACGGTAATATCGATCAGCTGGGTATTTGCCAGCATCGTGGCGCTGATAAGACGAGAATCGACGGCATAGCCGAGTTTTTGGCTGACGGCAGCCATGACCGGGCGGGTTTTAATGGTCTGGATATAGGTCTGGCCGAGCTGCTGGTCGTTGATAAAGCCGTAGTCTGAGCCGGTGCCTTTGGGTGCGCTGATGATCTGGACGCGGGTGGAGGCGCTGTAGACCGGGCTTTGGTACGAGCTGTAGCCATAGGCGCTGCCTGCGCCCAGGATCAGGCCGATGATCAAGAGCCAGGCCCAATGCTGGATGAGTTCCAAATAGTTTTTTATTTCCATGGGGACGTCCTGTTCAGGATTGGATTTTGTGATGCAGGGAGGAAGATGAGACCTATCCCCCCGGCCCCCTTTCCGGGGCGGAAAGGGGGTGTTGTGCTACTGCGGGTGTACGTCCGAATGGACGAGTGACGCGAAGTTCCGTTGGAAGATAGCGCGAAAAAGCGCTGTCAAAAAACTCGTGTGCAGCAGCAGGCAGGGATAAAGCCGATGGATCAGAATAGTGCTGGTTTATTGGATCCCATGCATCTGATGAGCGCCATTATTTATCTGGGAATGACTTTGCTGTAACTCAGCCATCTTCCCGAAGTGGGAAGGGGGCTGGATGTTTTAAAGTTCGTTGAGGCTGGCCTGGGCGGCCAGGATGACTTCTTCGACGTCTGCATCACGCATGCTGGCGTAGAGAGGCAGGGTGACTTCGCGCGGGGCCAGGGCGCGGATGTTTGGGATTGACTGGGTGGCGGCGGCTGTGGCGCGGTAGGCCTGAAAGTCAGGGATGATGGGGTAGTGAATACTGGTCTGGATGCCGCGCGCTTTCATGGCGTCCATGAAGCCGGCGCGCGCTACTTCGGCGGGGAGCAGGACCGGCAGGATGTGGCAGGCTGATAACCCGGGGTGATGAGTGAAGGGTACGCCCAGCTGGGGCAGTTTTTCAGCCAGCAGATGCTGGTAGAGCGCGCTGAGTTCGCGCCTGCGCTGGTTGTTGCGGGCCAACTTCTCCAGTTGGACAAGCCCAAGGGCAGAGGTGATCTCGTTTGGCCTGTAATTGTAGCCCAACTCGGTTACATCGTAAGACCAGGCCTGTCCGCGATGGCGGTCCCAGGTCAGGCTGGTCATGCCGTGAGAGCGGCAGCGCCGGATGCGTTCGGCGGCTGCGGGGCTGTTGGTGGTGAGCATGCCGCCTTCGCCGGTGGCCAGGTTTTTGTTGGAGAAGAAGCTGAAGGCGGCGGCGTCGCCCCAGGCGCCTAACTTTATGCCGTCCAGCTCCGCGCCGGGTGCATGGGCGGCATCTTCGATCAGGGCCAGGCCGTGTTTTTGGGCCAGGGCGATGATGGCGGGCATAGCGCAGGCGTAGCCGGCATAATGCATAACCAGGATGGCGCGGGTGCGTGGGGTGATGAGTGCTTCGATTGAGGCGGGCGAGATGGTCAGGTCGTCGGGTCCGACGATGTCGGCAAAGATGGGGGTGGCGCCGACGTAGCGCACGCAGGCGGCGGTGGCGACAAAGGTCAGCCCGGGCACGATGGCTTCGTCGCCGGGCTGCAAGCCAACCGCCAGGCAGGCCAGATGCAGGGCTACGGTGCCGTTAGAGACGGCGAAGGCATGGCGCACGCCGATGGTCTCGGCGAAGGCTTGTTCGAAGCGTTGGGTAACTTCGCCCATGGTCAGCCACTTGCTGCGCAGAACTTCGAGCACGGCGCTTTCTTCGGCTTGGGAGTAGTCCAGGTCAAATAGGGGGATGCGCCAGCTCATGCGGGCACTTCCTTTAAGAAGGTGCTGCGCAGGCTATCGAAATCTTGGATGGCGCGTTCGTAGTCGTCTGGGCGTCCGAGGTCTTGCCAATAGCCGTTGAAGGGGTAACCGGCTACTTTTTGGCCCTGTTTGATCAGTTCGAGGATCAGGGTGGGAAAATCGTAATAGGTGTCTTTGGGGATGTATTGGAGTGCGGCGGGTTCGAAGACGTAGATGCCCATGCTGACCTGGTAGTCGTAGGTAGGTTTTTCGATGTAGCCAATGACGTTCTGGCTGTTGGATGCGAGCTGGATGACGCCCAGGTCGATTTTGACCTGGCGCTTGTGCATGGCGATGGTGACCAGGGCTTGCGATTCGCGGTGAAAGGCGATCAGATCGGAAAATTCGAGGTCGGTGAGTACGTCGCCGTTCATGACCAGGAAGGTCTGGTCGAGGCCTGGGATGATGGTGAGCGGGCCGACGGTTCCGAGCGGGATGTTTTCATAGGAATAGCGGATGTGGGTGCCGAGCTGGGTGCCATCTTGAAAGAAGGCTTGCAGCAGGGAGGCCAGGTGTCCGACGGAGAGGATGATTTCGTCGACGCCGGCGCGTTTGACCTGGTGGACGAGTACTTCCAGGATGGGCATGTCGCCGATCGGCATGAGCGGTTTGGGGATGACTTTGGTGTAGGGTAGCAGCCTGGTGCCTTTGCCCCCAGCCAGGATGATTGCTTTCATGTGTGCTCCTGGGGTATTGAATAAGGTATTTTGCGAGTGGGTGGGCGGATGACCTATCCCCCCGGCCCCCTTCCCTAAAAAGAGGGAAGGGGGTGAAGGAGGGTTTTTTTGTGGAGTTTTGCGCCAAGAGCTGGCGCAAAAACTCCACTGGCGGGGCAAACCGGCGATTATTAATCGTCTGGGCAGCGGAACCAGCGGATGGTTATGGGCTTGCAAGGTATAGGCGGATAACCTATCCCCCCGGCCCCCTTCCCTAAAAAGAGGGAAGGGGGTGAAGGAGGTTTTTTTTGTGGAGTTTTGCGCCAAGAGCAGGCGCAAAAACTCCACTGGCGGGGCAAACCGGCGATTATTAATCGTCTG
>JAPLGT010000215.1:0-4272 GCA_026390035.1 Chloroflexota bacterium | reverse complement strand
CCATTGCCATTACCCTTGGAGATGATGGTGCACTCCTTGATGGTCGCTTCGAACGTCGAACCGACGCTGCCATCATTGCGGGTGAAGATGCGCGGGTTACCAGTTTGCGCATCAAAGCGGATGCGGCACTTGGCGTGCAGAACATCACCCTTATGCAGGTACTGGTTCAAAGTTTCTGCGGTCTTTTCCCAGGCGGTCAGGTGAACCCACATGGCAACAGTGCCCTTGGTATTGGTGTCGGACTTGCCAACAAAGTCGTTGTGAACCAGGCTGATATTGGCGAAAAGTTTGCCTTCTTGCCTTCGGGAGTGAACTTGGCTTCGGGGTCTTTGGTGACGGTACCGACGATTTCGAGCTCGCAGAAGGTATTGAATTTAGCAGACATAGTTTTCTCCTTTGTATCCCAGGGAATTTGCCCTGAGATCGATAGTTATTTGAAAATGGGTAGGATGGGGTCATCTCCAGGTTTTACTTGCTCACTTGCCCACACATTCCTGGAGCGTTCGTGCCAAAAGGTCAGGGCGATGTTCCAGCGCCCGCTGATGTATGCAATCCAGTGCTTGATTTCTTCATTCCCGCCAATAACGACAAATTCCAGCGACATAATTTGCTCGGGCGAGAATCCAGAAAGGGTCTCGGCGAGTAAATTAGTGATCGCTGGAATGGCTACTTTTTGTATGAGAATGGAACTGTTGGGATTGCTGATGCTGGCAGGCGCGCCGTCTTTCCACCCAAAGGTAACGGAAGCGCCTTTCATATCGGCAACAAGCGTGAAGCTGTTGTCGAGTTTGTCACTTGTCAGATTTATTATGAAAACATGCATTACGGCAACTCCTAAGAGGTAAAACTTTTTTTACTCTTTTAGAGTAATAAAAGTTTAGGTTGGACTGGGGCTCATAGTAGTGTTGCAGTAGTGCATGTTACGTCGTCATGCGGTGGTGCTCGTGCTTGACTTGATAATTCTAACATAGAAAATATGTTCTAATTAGAATCAAATATATTAGACTTTCTTATTAGTATTCACTGGGCAGCATAACGATCAGGCCGGGTTCAGGATATTCTGCCCGCTGGGCGTACAGCTTCAATTCCCTCGAGGGAAAATCTGTCCAGGGGATATGCTGCTCGACCAGGATGTGTCCGTTCCCATCATCACAGGTTACAACCGCCGATTTGGTTTCGTTCACCCGAATGATCCAGGTCTGGAATTCTTCTTTGGCGAGCTTTTTGGGCTGATACGAGGCGATAACACCCATCAGCCAGTAGCATTTTGCGTTGTCGCACAGGTATTTTGCGCCATCCGTGAGCAGCAGGTTTATGCCGGGGTATTTGGCGCGCGTGTATTCTTCTGTTCCGATGAAGTGGGCAAGGTTGCGTTCAAGTTCTTCCTGAGTCATTTCCCCTCCTGGATGTTGATACCGAAAACGTGTTTGACGTACAGTAGCGCATTGATGAGCTGATTTCGGGATGCCTCGTGGTGCCACGAGGCATTGTCGTACTGTTTTTCAATTCGATAGGTGAGAATTTCGAGCGTGGTAAATATCCTGACTTCAACAATCCTGAGTGTGCCGATCTTCCAGATAACTTTCTCGACGATCACCTGGGAATGGTCAAGCATTACTGCGTTTCAAAGCCTTTAGCAGGGAGCAGCGCCGGTCGATGTGCGCCTGTGCGTCTTTCTGTTCTTTGGTAACGAAGATGATCTCAGGTGCATATGCGGAGTGTTCTTCGATCACAGCGTAGCATTCGGGCTGTTCATCAAAGGACTGCCTGAACTCGGTATTCGCGTCGATCTGCTCGTACTTCACTTTGGCAAAATCTTCCCCGTAGTCGATGTAGTGCCCTGGATCCATTGCGATAATTTTGTAGCCGATAAAGCTGGACATGGGTATTTTGATTCCGTTCTTTGTTGGCATGTTTTTCTCCTGTTTGAATTAGCTGAAGCCGAGACTTTTTTCTTTGAGCGAAGTGTAAGCGCCGTGTGAAATTATGATGTGGTCAAGAACGACAATATCCAATAGTTTACCAGCTTGAACGATGGCACGAGTAACTTTTACATCGTCGGGACTTGGTTCAACATAACTGGATGGGTGGTTGTGGGCGATCATGATGGCGCTGCAGTTATCGATGATGGCCTGTCGGAAGATTTCGGCCACCCGTACCTGGGATGAGTTGACTGAGCCCTGGTAGAGTTTGACCAGGTTGACAACGCGATTTCGTTGATTCATATTGACGACCCACATCTCTTCATGGTCGAGGTACCCGATGAAGCAATCCAAAAGATGAAAAGCATCTGATGGGCTGGTAATAACAGGTCGTTCTTTTGGGGAAGAGTAGAGCTGGGTGTTGAGTTCATCGTGCAGTTGGCGAATTTTGGCAAATGTTTCATCGATCTTTTTTTTGCTTTTTGGGACACTTGCCTTCGTAGAAGAAAAATCAATTATTGGCAAAGTTGCTTGCAGGTCATCGGACATTTGTCACTCCTTTCTGAGAATAAAAAACCCGCGTTATGAGCGCGGGCGATAGGGATATTTTCCTTCGAGTGAATTTTGAGTTATTTGGATTTACGTCAGGTCATAAAACCTCCTATGGGGACGGATAACAAAAAGCGCCCCGACACAATCTCTGTGTCAGGGCGCTGTCTTCTGTGTCAGGTCCGGTTCACGCATGGGGCGCGTGTTACTTATCATCTTTTGGTGTCAGCGCTAATTGGCGTTTTCAATGTCCCCGGACAGGACGGCACGGTGGTGCAATGTTGAATCGGCCAGAGAAGGGTTATTGCCAGTATAGTTTTTATATTTATGCATCTTGACCTTCTTTCACGGGTAATTCTGGTAATTGGACGGAATCGCCGAACCTGGCTGAAATCTTCTGATGGGACTACAGGTGACAGTGTGTTGCTGCGAAATCCCCCCCCCTTTTTAGGGAAATCTCAGGTCGAGGCGATACGCAGTATAATAAAATGCATAAACTGATAAGGGCAAACCCGGTGAAAACTTGGGACGCAAAGCTATTGGGTCTAACGCCATCACAATGGCAAAGATTGCCCGACCGCCAAAGATAGATGGAAACGTATGGTTGGCTTTTCTTTTGACAGACCCGATTCTAAGGGTCTGCTTTTTTTTTTGACTGAGCGTTACCATTTCCGTAACGATAAGGAAAATTCCCTATGCTGGCATCGATCGCAAAATGGTTTGCGCCTCCCGTTTTTGAAGGCGATGAAAAGAAAACTTACCGCGTAAAATTGCTTAATGTCACGATCAATTGGTCCTTATGCTTCCTTGTCCTGGCTGTGTTTGGTAATTTACTGGACAGGAGCACACCGCCAAGGAATTTTGTGCTTGACCTCATTTTTATCGGGATGTTCTTGTTTTTACGTCGCCTGTTGTTCGCGGATCGGGTGAAATGGGTTGGATATTTCATCATTATCTCCGCAGTTATCTTGCTAACGGTTTTTGTTTCCAGTGAGGGCACTATTCTGGCTCCAGCAACAGCCTTATTTTCGCTGCTGGTGATTATGTCCGGATTTATTTTCAATCTAAGGGGTATTATTGTTGCCACAATTACAAGTTCCCTGGTGGTGGCTGGCTTGATCTTGGCCCGCCAGGCAGGCCTGCTGCCCCCGCCCCATTATGCAGAATCTACTTTTCAGTGGTTCGTGTTTACAATGACGTTTGGATTGACCGGCGGACTGACATATTTTTATAACCAATTAACAGATCAGGCACTCGAAAGCTCAAGAAAGGAAATTCGTGAACGTGAGCGCGTCGAGATAGAACTGCGCAAACTTACCCAGGCTGTTGAACAAAGCCCAGCTTCGATTGTGATTACAGATCTGGCTGGGAATATCGAATATGTAAATCCTCGCTTTACCCAGTTCACAGGCTATAGTTCTGATGAAGCCGTCGGGAAAAACCCGCGTATCTTAAAAACTGATCTCACCGCGCCAGCGATATACTCGCAATTATGGGAGACCATCACACAAGGAAAAGAATGGCATGGAGAATTCGTAAACCGTAAAAAAGACGGCACTTTATATTACGAGTCCGCCGCTATTTCACCGATCGCCGACTTGCATGGGATCGCCACGCATTATCTGGCTGTCAAGGAAGACATCACCGAGCGCAAGCGGGTGGAAGAAGCGCTGCTGACCAGTGAGGCGCGCTTCCGATCGCTGTTTGAGCAAACCCATGACGCGGTTTTTCTGCTTGATCTGGATGGCCAATACCTGACCGCCAACCAGCGCGCCGCAGATATGTTCGGCATATCCATGGA
>JAPLGT010000165.1:0-32276 GCA_026390035.1 Chloroflexota bacterium | reverse complement strand
TTTGCGCCTGTTTTTGGCGCAAAACTCCACAAAAAAGCTCTTTCACCCCCTTCCCGTTTTCGGGAAGGGGGCAGGCGGATGGGTTATCGGGGCAAGCCCAAACTGGCACCCCGTGAGTAAATACAATTCTGGGCTTTTCAGTTGTGGCAGGCCCTCACCCCGACCCTCTCCCGCCAAAAGTCAACAGAAAGCGTACAATATTTACCATTGCGGGAGAGGCAGAAAGTTCTTAACCGGGGTGGAATGATGGGCTGCCGCCCTTATTCCATCCTGGACCCCTCATTTTCCTGCCGGGCAACGCATATTTTCTGTGGGAAACCCCTTTGAAAGACATCAGATACAAATCCTGATATTTTCCGAAAAATTGAACTGCACTCCTTTGCAAAGAGTGCGGTTCAATTTTTCAGAGATCCTCACTATCAGAATAAATTCCTTGTATTTACTCACAAGCTCTTCGTTTTGGCACTGAACCATCCTGGTCCTGCTGCTCGGGCGATAAAAAATCGATGGTTTGCCCCGCGAGTGGAGAAAAAGCCCTTTCACCCCCTTCCCGTTTTCGGGAAGAGGGCAGGGGGATGGGTTATCGGGGCGAGCCCAAACTGGCACCCCGTGAGCAAGTCCAATTCCTTGCTTTTCAGTTATGGCAGGCCATCACCCCGGCCCTCTCCCGCCAAAAGTCAACAGAAAGCGACCAATATTTACCATTGCGGGAGAGGCAAAAAGTTCTTAACCGGGATGGAATGATGGGCTTGTGCGTAACAAGCGCAGGTATTGCAGGGGCTTATGGGTGTTTCTAGCACGAATAAGTGCCGAATGGACGAATGACACGCAGTTTCTATGTAAAATAGCGCGAAAAGAAAAAGCGCTGCCAAAAACCCGCGCGGCGCAGCATATAGGGCTAAAGTTGATGCCCCTGATTAGCGCTGATTGATTGTCTCCCACTAATCTGATGAGAGCCAGATAAACCCGAGCTGGAATGATTGGTTTTCAAGACCCTCTCCCTGGCCCGCCAATCGTCAACAGAAAGCGACCAAAATTTGCTCATGGGGTTCCAGGTGCGGGTTATACCATCACATAGATTACCCACCAATGCGCCAGATCCAGCCACGCCAATGTTAGAAGCCTCTTAACAACCCAAAGCGCAGTCTTGTCACTGCCTGTGAAGCGGACTATAATAAAAATTCGTTAGCAAGGAGAAACCATGCCTATTTACATATATCGCTGCGAAAGCTGCGGCGTGCAGTTTGAACGCCACCAATCATTCACCGATGAACCGCTCAAACGCTGCCCCGAATGCAGCAAAAACAGTCTGCGCAAAGTGCTGACCCCGGCCGGGATCGTTTTCAAAGGCTCGGGCTGGTATGCCACCGACCACAAATCCGCTTCCGGTGCCAGCCGCCCGCTCAAGGGTGAGAGCAAGGAAGGTTCTTCGGAAAAATCAGAGAAATCTGAAAAATCCGAGAAATCGGAGAAATCTGAAAGCAGCTCCAGCTCCCAGTCCAGCAGCTCCGAAAGCTCTGGCAGCAGCTCGGGTAATTCTGGCTCGTCCGAAAGCTCCAGCAACAGCAGTGCATCTTCCAAAACCGAGAGCACTCCAAAACCAAACAACTAAAAGCCCCTATAATTCAAAAAGCAGACAGCCCAACGATCAGTGTACATTTACTGGGAAGCGCTGTGATGGTAAAAATTAGCCTGGATGCGGTGAGAAATTCTCCGCATCCAGGCTAATTTTTGCTGTGCAGACAGCTGCGTGAGTAATTATGAAAGCTGCTGGGTGCGATGGTTAAGTGCCAGAATGAAGAACTTGTGAGTAAATACACCGGCTGTATTTACTCACGGCGTGCCAGTTTGGGCTTGCCCCGATAACCTATCCCTCTCACCCCCTTCCCGAAAACGGGAAGGGGGTGAGAGGGATTTTTGCGGGGCAAACCATCGATTTTTAATCGCCCGAGCAGCAGAACCAGGATGGTTAAGTGCCAGAATGAAGAGCTTGTGAGTAAATACACTGTTATCAATGCTTGTGCGCAGGCAAAGCAAGCAGGCCGCCTGGCTGACGCACAGACGGCCTGTTTGAACGAAATAAATATCGAACCTGAGTTGATTTTTATAAGCTGGCCTGTTGCCGCTGCTGCGCTTACGCCTGCCAGATCACTGCTGCCCCTCGGTCTTCTTTTTTAAGACAAACTCCTTGCCACGCTGCACCAACTCGGCGTGCGTTTTCAGGTGCAGACGCCCTCGGATGTGTTTCATGTGATACTTGATGGTGGCTTCTGAAAGATGCAGGTACTCACCAATTTCCCTATAAGTCATACCATCTGCCGCCAACCTGATCATTTTCAACTGTGGATCGGACAAATCACCACGCGCAGCCGGGCTGATAAAATCGTCAAAGTTCTCATCGATGACACTTTCGTGGGTGGAAATCTCATTCACCATGTGGGCAGTCAACTCTGGCGAAAAGATAAGCTCGCCGCGCATCAGCTTCTCAAGCGCATCCATAATATCGCCGATATCCACGCCTTTCAGCATGTAACCCGAAGCACCGCTCTTGATTGCCTGAATGAGATGCTCTTCTTTTTCAGAAGAGGTCAGCATGACAACTTTGATATCCGGGAACTCGGTTGTGATCGCCAGGGTGGCTTTGATGCCATCACAACGCGGCATGATCACATCCATCAGGACGATATCCGGGTGCAGCCGGCGCACAATTTCCTGTGCTTCCAAGCCATCGTGGGCCATGCCAACCACCGTCAGCCCGCGCGCGCTCAACAACTTTTGCAATCCATCCAGATGAAGAGGCGAATCATCTGCCAACAGCACGCGCAGCGACAGCAAACCCTGGGTATTCCCCAGCGGGGGCGCAGCAAGCAAGCGCGGGAAGAAGATCATGATTTTGGTGCCCTGCCCCGGCGCAGATCGCAGCTCCAGCCGGCCGCCCAGAATCTTCACGCGTTCACGCATCATGTCCAAACCAAAGTGCTGATTACTTTCATCCAGACGCAGCCGGGTGTCAAAACCTGCGCCATCGTCAGAAATAGTCAGCTGGATGCTGCGTTCATCAGCGCTGAACATAACCTCGGCATTGTGGGCCTGGGCATGTTTATCAATATTGGCAAGCGCTTCCTGGATAATGCGCAGAATATGGTCTTCGACCACCGGTACCAGCATAAACATCAGCCGATCATCCGGAATGCTCAGGTGGGTTTTTATACCGGTCCGGGTACTGTAAACTTGCAAATAATTATCCAGGTCACTGATAAAACCAGTTTCGGGCTGGGCTTGGATCCGCAAACCCAGGATGGTTTTGCGGATATCGGCATTGGCATCATGAGCCATCCTTATGACACTATCAAGGCTGGCATTGGCACTGACCTGCTCTCCACGTGCAAGCAAGGCCTGCGCCGCCTGGGTTTGCAGGCTGATGGCATGGATCACCTGGGCCAGGCCATCATGCAGGTCCCGGCTGACACGTTCACGTTCAGCCAGGGTTGCCAGGATACGCTGCTGCTCTACCAGTTGATCCTGCGCCTCAAGACGAATACTCTCCACTTCTTGTAAGTTTCGATTGCTTAATTCCAGCTCGGCTGTGCGCGCCGCCACGCGCTGCTCCAGCCCATCCACCAGGGCCTTCAGCCAGGCCACCATTTTGTTAAAAGATTGGGTCAACAACCCAATTTCGTCGAGACTCTGAACAGGCGTTGAGACATCCAGCCTACCGCCATCCACCTGTTGAATACTGACCAGCAAGGCATTCAAAGGCCTGAGAATATTTAGATTAAACAAAAACGGAACAACCACCAGCAGCAGAACAGTCGCAGCCAGGGTTAGCCAACCCAGGCGCTGATCGAAGCGACTCTGGTAAGTGCGGAAGCTGGCGTTGTAATCTTGCAGCAAACCCTGCGGCCCAACCCGGACCGCCCGCGATAAGTCGTCTGCCAGCGCAACCGGGCTGGATAGCCCCGGTGTGGCACCGCGCACCCAGATACTGGCCGATGGGGTCGAATCCGAACCAAAGGTCAGCGGGTCTGGTAAATCTTTGTAGTTGAAATCAAAACGGCCATCACTGTACAACACAGCCTGAAAGGTGTAGATCGAATCAGGCTGCAGCAGCGCAGGGAGTTGGTTCCAGGTCACCACCAGCCGGTCAGGTGCCAGGCGCGCAAATACCCCGCCGGATGAGGCCGGCTGCAGATCAATCAGCAGCGGGAAGATACCCGGGATCTGCCCAACCTTGTACTGCAGGTTGGGATGGTAAAGCTCCGTGCCCATTTTCACCAGCCCCAGGCTGGTGACATAGACCTGGGAATAATTCTTCCCAAAAAAAGGGAAGCGAAAATCCAGCACCTGGTTGCGCCCGGAGCCGCTGGCAGTGACCGCCAGCTTTTGGCCCAGATCGACTTCAAAATTAAATGGAATTTGAGCCAGATCGTATCCGCCGCCGGCGTTTGGCGTAAACCGCAAAGATTGGTTTTCAGTCAGCAGCGGGCGGAAAGTAGCATTGTAGGTTGGGGTCAGCACCCAACTGACGGAACCCAGGAAGGCCAGCGCCAGGGCCAGGGTTATACCAGACAGTTTGGCCAGAAACGGAGTGACCACCGGCAGGTAGTTGATGTAGACAATGGTCAACAGCCACAGCCCTAACAGAATTCCGAGCGACATTAACAGATTAAAGACGGTCGCGGACATGCTGGAATACGCGCGCAGGATATTGGCAATCCCCAAAATTAATGGCACCAGAAAAATAAGTGCGAAATTGCGCGCGGAAAGCGCAGCCGAACCCTGAGGCTGCCAGAGTTTCTGCATCAAGGCCAGCGGACGTTCATCCGCCAACAAGCCTTGCCGCAGAAAGGTAAGCGGGATCCAAACAAACAGGGCCACAAGCACGTAATCGCCCCCGGCAGGACGATAATCGACCCCATCGAACTGGAACAGCAGGGCATACCGATAGATGGCGAAGAAGATCTCATAGGCTGTGTAACTGAGGCTGAGCGCCAATAAAACACGCGCTTCCCATTTTAAACGTTCAGGCAGGGCCGGAAAGCGATAGACAAACTGTATTAAAAATACCAGGCCCACAGCCAGAACTGGGTTCACGAGATAAACAGACAAAAGGCGCGGTCCGGGTAACAAGCTGGCATCCAAAAAGAGCAACCCGGAAAACACGGTGATGCAAAACAGGAAGCCTGTGAAAAACAAAACCTGGCTATCGCGTTGTTCGCGCCTAAAAACACGCATAACCAGGTATAGAGTCATACAGAAAGACAGGATAAATTGAGCCATGTAACTGATGGAAGCGGGCGTAAGATACAACATGGGCATAAACAGACTCCGAATAGACCAGCGAATCACTATTCCCCGGAATTTTGATCTACATAGGGCATGGACCCAAAAGCGCGAAGAAAAATTTATTAAATTGTACTACAAATTCACCTCACACATCCGCTAGCTGGCCTGATGGCCACGGGGCAGGTCAATCATTCCCGCCTGGCATATATCAGCCTGGCGAAAAACAAAACCTGGCTGGCGCTGGTTAAACCATCACAGCCACTGCCACCAAAAGCGCCTATATCGATGGGCTGCCCCGCAAAAGTATTTACACACGCGGTGCCAGTTTGGGCTTGCCCCGATAACCTATCCCCCCGGCCCCCTTCCCGAAAACGGGAAGGGGGTGAGAGGGTTTTTTGTGGAGTTTTGCGCCAAAACAGGCGCAAAAACTCCACTGGCGGGGCAAACCATCGATTTTCAATCACCGAGCAGCAGAACCAGGATGGTTATGTGCTAGAACGCAGAGCTGTGAATGAGCCTTCTTGTGGTCTGGTCTTGTCCCTCCCCCGATTTCGTCCCGCGCACTTTGCGGGGCGCAATCGGGGGAGGTTAGGAGGGGGCCTGCCATTGAACTGCGCCATGAACTCACTCCCGCTGAACAGAAGCAGCTTTTTTGCGGGGCAAACCATCGATTTTCAATCACCGAGCAGCAGAACCAGGATGGTTATGTGCTAGAACGCAGAGCTTGTGAATGAGCCTTCTTGTGGTCTGGGAACTGCGCCATGAACTCACTCCCGCTGAACAGAAGCAGCTTTTTTGCGGGGCAAACCATCGATTTTCAATCACCGAGCAGCAGAACCAGGATGATTCAGTGCCAAAACGAAGAGCTTGTGAGCTAATACGAAAACTTAGGCCAGGCAAACTAACTACGGGACAGGTTACAACCTCAGGCCAAAACACAAACCACAAACTTACGGCGCTACAACCGGGATACCATCCAGCGGCCCGGAGAGCTTGACCGGCTGCAGATACAACCAGGCATTCGTGCCGGGCTTGCCGGGCACTTCAATCTGCACCCAGGCACTATCCGCGGATTTTCCAAGCACAGCCGTATTCGCATTCACATCGTAGGACGCCACGATCGACCCATTCAAATCGGGTTTGTCGCGCAGATTGACCGCAGATGGCCCAGGATTGCTGACCATCACGGGCGCTACAGTCACCGCCGGACCAGGAGTGCTGGTGGGCGCTACAACCACGGTCAGACCCATGACGGTTGCAAATTCCACGGTATAGGCATCATGCAATTTGCGCGCGTTGCCGATCCCGGTTTGCAGGTCAGAAGCCTGGGCACCATTCAGCATGGCCAAAAGGGTATTGATGACCATATTCATGTGGCCCACTTCCAAGTCTCGCAGCTTGCCCAGGCAGGCTGGCACAGGCTCATCCTGCGAGGCACGCCGAATGCGCTGCAGCTCTGCGATGGCCGGAGGCAATTTGTCCACGGTCAGGCTGACCGCCAGGGTGGAAGCATCGTCAAACTCACGCATGTGGTTGTGAACACGCTGCGCCAGGATGCGCGCATACTGCGGCAAACACGGATCGAGCGTAGCGCTGGCAGCAGCCTCAACCACAGCCGGCGGTTGGGTGGCGGCCTGAGCTGCAGGTGCTGCAGCCTGGGGCGCAGCCGGGGTGCCGCCAGTGCAAGCGCTCATGATGAGGCTGAAAAGCAGCAGGCTGAATATGAGCATTCTTTTGATCATTTTGTAATTTCTCCTATCATTAGTGGTTAGATAGCCAGGCTCTGGCTCTTACTGTTGCGAAAGATGTGCTTCGTTATAAAATATAACCATGATACGCTTGCCGGCCTAGTGACAAACGTCTACAGAAAGTGCCAGAAAAGGACAGAATAAGGGCCAAAAAGTGCCATCAGCTCTTTTTTACAGATCGCAAGACCCAACACCAACCATTTTGCAGGGATCAACCCTGATGAGCTGCGCTGCGATACGCAGTGAATAAGAAAAGGGCGACCCATGATCGGCCGCCCTCTTCTTATTCACTTATTTGTGTAAGCCTAGTTTTTGACCAACACATAGAAACCCATCAGATTCGACCAGGCCTGGATATTGCCTTCGAGCGAAACAGTGGTATCCATCTTGACCCACTTGTGCCCGTCCCAGTATAGGATCGAGTAGTCGCCTGGGTTTGAGCCGGCCGGCAGTTTGAAGGAAACCAACACCTGACCAATCGTATGGTCCTGGCTGTCTTCGACCGTGAAGTGCAAGGCTGAGATAAAGCTGCCTTCAGGTTGCGCGGGCAGGCTGGTAGCGGCCAGGTTGAAAGCCGTGGCATACTTGCCGCCGTGGCGAGAAGTGCAGGGGATCTCGACATAATCACCGGGGATCAGGTCAAGACGCAGACCATTGTAGGTTTCGCAGGAGAAATCACCCTCATGAGTCGGGTGGCTGTTCTGATCTTCGATGACTTTATGATCACCATGAACAACTACTACCTCGCAGTCTCCCAGGCTGGATTTGGGATTGAGCCAGTTTTGGTCCAGCAGATCTCCAAGATTGCCGCTGGTCACAACGGAACCGCCCAGAGTGATGGTGCCGCCGAAGTTATCGATGTTGAGACCAAATCCGGTATTATTACTATAAGAACCCGAGCAGATCACAAGGTTAGCCTCAGCGTTGCTGCCGGTAGTGTCATAACCATCCAGATCCTTAGGCCCAAGGAACTGCAGGCCATCGCTCTCGGAATAGTCATTGCCATTGCCATTCGCAGTGACGTTGGTCAGCCAGAAGGTCGGCAGAACGCCATCCGAAGATAGACCCCAGTCGCCGCCCAGGAGGAGGCCGCCGCTGTCATTGGCGTTGAAGGTCGAACTTTTGATCTCAACCGGTGAATCGCTGCCGGCGTCAGTGTTGATCATAAACTTTCCACCCCAACTCCAATTATCATTGGCAGTCACACCATTCAGAGTAATGCCACAGCCGCTGCCAGAAACGCACTTGCCATCGTAGCCGGTATCTATGGTCAGGCCGGTAAAGTTCCCGGTAAAGATCGAGTTGGTAACGGTCGTGCTGCCGAAAAAAGAAACCAGGGCAGCGCCAGAATAGCCGTTGTTGGTGGAAGTTACGCCAGACAGGGTGATATTGCAGTTGCCAGCCGGACAGTCGCTGCCAGCATTGCCGGTATACACCCTGAGACCGGAGCCCTCGTTATCGCTGAAGACCCCGCCGGTAACCGAGATATTGCCATAATAGTTGTTGTAAAGCTTGGCTCCGGCATCCACATTATGACTGACCGTTGTGCCAGTACCCATGGTGATATCGCAGTTATAGCCCGCATCACATCCATAATCTCCGGCGCTGGCCTCAAGTGCCAGACCATTCTCATATCCATCACTATCTATATAACCGTTGTAATTGAAGGTGTTGGTGCCGCTGATATTGATGCTGCCGCCATTGTTAGTTTGGAGATGAGCCGCGCCGTCTTCATCCCAATCCAGGTTGTGTGAAACATCCACACCAGAGATGTTCACATCGCCATAATCCGTCTGCAGCCACATACCGGAGTGTTTATTACCGGTGAAGGACCCGCCAGTGACCTGCACGGTACCTGCATCCACATAAACCTGCACACCAAGATCCTGATTACCAGTTGCGACCAGGGAACCATCGTATCTATCGTTATTGTAGTTGGCGGCGTCGTAGATGCCGGCAGTAACATTCGTCAGGCTGACGTTGCCAGTACCATTATCGATATACACACCATTGCCGTCGTTTTGATCGAAGGTCCCGCCGCTGATGGTGAGATTGCCATTACTCATCGATGTATTCAGGCCATTGTTACTATTTCCGCTGAAGGTCCCGCCGGTGAGGGTGAGATTGCCAGCATCGATAGTGATATCCACACCATTGCTGTCGTTTTGATCGAAGGTCCCGCCGGTGAGGGTGACATCGCCAGCACCAATATAGATATTCAGACCATTGCTGTTGTCATTGAAGGTCCCGCCGCTGATGGTGACATTGCCATTATCCATCGACGTTTCCAGACCATTGCCACCATTGAATCTGAAGGTGTTGGTGCCGGTGGTCATGATCAGCGAACCGCTGAAAAGACCATCATACCCGTAGCCTTGCTCAAAATATAACCCTTCGCGGCCATTATCAGTGGCGGTCATGTTAGAGATGTTCAGATTGCCGTTATAGGTGTAGACATCGGCGCCATTCCTCCCATTTTCCAGCAAGCTGACGTCATTCAGGGTCACATCACAAACTGCGCCGGCTGGACAGCCATCCGAATAAGTACCCGCTTCGGCGTACAGACCGGTTCCGTCATTTATTGTAAATTCAGAACTGCCGTTAGCATTTTTCTGGACCTTAATCCCGCCCGCTTCGGCGTACAGCTCAGCTCCGGCATCGTTTTCAGCAACATACACATTGGTCAGGGTAATATCGCAGCCGCCATTGAGCGCATTCCCGGTACTTACATTATAGCAACCGGAAATCTCCTGATCACCATCCAATTTAGAACCACTATTTGCATACAGGCCTGTATAACTATTGGCAATGAATTTGCTATCGGTGATGGCGATATCCCCGCCCCAGCTGAACAGATCGGCGCCATATAAATCATTTCCATTGCCAGCCGTTGCGGCGCTCACACCAGTGAGCGTAATATCGCTGCTGCCTTTCGCAAACAACCCGGTGCCGCCATACCCGACTACGCCCCAGTACCAATCCGCAATGGTGGCATCACTATTATCCGGATTGCTGGGATCAGAGGGATAATCATAATAATTCCCGTCTGACCAGCCACATAAGTCATCGGGGCCGGTACAACCTGGCCCAGCTACATAAACCGAGTTGCTATATTCCCGGGTGTTCAGGAAGTACGAATCAGTCACCTGAATAGTCCCCGCCTGCGCGGTCAGGTCTGCCCCGCTGTTGAAGTTGCCATCGGCAGTAACCCCGTCCAGAGTGATATTGCCACTTGTGGCTTCAACGATCAAACCATTGTCGTTATTTCGTTCGGCATTCGTATTTAAGCCGAATTGCGAATCCTGGACCAGCACATTTCCGGCCGAAGCCAGAACATCCACACCGCTGCCCCACCAGACGTGTTTATAATAGGTATCACCGTCTATCACATGCCCGTTCGCATCCAAGTTGTCTAGATTGATGCCGACCCATCTATCTACGTCCCATAGCATGCCTTTGTGGTGGGCAGCTTCCACGGCTGTTATTTCGTCTGAAGTCAGGTCGCGCTGGCCGCCGTTGCCATGAGCAACCACGGAATTGAGGGTGACAGGACCGGCGGAGGTGATCGTCAGACCGGAATGATTGTTATACGAGAAGGTGCTGTTTGCCACAGTCACACCGCCCGCATCGGAGTTGATCTTAGCACCATAGCCTTGTGTGCCCGTTGTAAAGGTTAAGACAGCATTCTCGTCTACATTGCCGGTAAGGCCCTTGGCATGGGTGACGGTCACATTATTGAGCGCGACCGCCCCACCAGCATCCAGATTGAGCATGGCTTCAACATTGCCCGCGGTAGTGCCATCCAGGGTCAGGTTGTTGATGGTCAACTGCCCGCCCCAGAAGATCGTAAGCGGCACATTGACATCGGAATAAGTAAAACTTGTTTCCTGAGTTCCATTCCAGCCGCCCTGAATCTTCAAGCTGTTGGTATTGGATCCCGAGCCAAGCGTCACAGGCCCGCTCTCCAGGCTGCTGTCGTAGTTATCCCTGATCCAGAGCACACCGTTGCTCCAGCCATCCGGGTTGGCATGCGCATCCGTCCCGATCGCCGCGAGCATGGCGGTCAAGCTGGTGTAACTTGCGCTGCAAGACGCATTGGGCGAGGTTGGATCAACCCCTTCCGGGCACCAGATCGGGTCACCCTCAACAATCGCTTCCGCGGCAGCTTCACTGCCCAGCGGCAGGGCCTGGCCGCTTTCATCCAGCACGACCACTTCGGTGCCATCCGGCACAGCCGTCAGATCAAGCGGTGCTTCAGTGGGGGCCGGGGTTTCAGAAGCCGCCGGGGCTGCATCCGCGGGGGCCGCATCGGCTGGAGCCGCGTCAGATGGAGCCGCGTCCGCAGGCGCTGCATCCGCAGGAGCACTGACAGCCGCAGGTTCCGGGTTAGGAGTCTCGCCTTCCGCATAAGCGGCGGTTGGTAGAACCAATTGGACCAGGAAGACGGCAATGGTCAGGATATAGAAAAACTTATTGGGCCGTTTTGATAAAAACATGGTTTCTCCTTCGATGAGCCTTGAGATCTTGGATACAAACAAACTGCAATTTCGATTGGCAGTGCAAAACGGCCTGCGGGCCGAGGCATAGCTGCGTTTCTGAGCTTTCTATAAACAATATAACCAATTCAGACCAGCCTGACATTATGACGAATGTCAAAAAAAAGTGCCAAAAAAGTGCCAAAAGGCAGAATGTAGCTGTTCGAGCCCGGAAAAAGCATAAAATTAAGGTTCTCGCCTGACTACCTTACAGATTTAACGCAATACCGCATAAGTTGCTTTTTTATATCTTTATCACCAACGTGGTTTCCAAGCTTTTACCGTTAAGCCCGCAGGGAACCCCAATTGGACGCGGATGTACGCGGATAAACCAAAAGATTTTTGCTTTTTCCGCGCTTGTCGGCGCTCGTCCGCGTCCCAAAGAATTTGAATAAGCAAGTTATGCTCCACTGCGATTTAACAAACAGCGCTTGTCATCACGAGGAGGGTGCTTTCCCCGACGTGGTGATCTACTTAACGGCTATCAAGATTGCCACGACCGGCAAAGAACAAGGGCGCCGGTCTCGCACATCGTCCCGTATCTCTTACGGGAATGACAACTATGCGAAAATAACATTGTCAACATACCTACTCGTAAAAATGTGTAAAGGTATCAATGTTCTCCCCCAGAGTTGTGGTGAAAAAATATTAATTTGCGCTGTCTGTGGCTTGTGCTTAACCCGCACAGGGTTTGCAGGGATTATTGTGGGCGTTCTCATCACGAATACGTGCCGAATGGACGAATGGCACGCATTCTTTGGAAAATAGCGCGCAAAGAGCTGCCAAAAACGCGGGTGGTGCAGCCGGCAGGGTTAAAGTTGATGCCCCTGAATAGCGCTGATTGAGTCTCTCCCACTAATCTGATCAGGGCCGTTTATTTGTAGATTTTTGGAACTGAGTTGGGCTTATCGTTTGTCAAAAAGCCCATTTGGACGCGGACGAGCGCGGATTTTCGCGGATAAGACCTCTTTTTTTTATTTCAGGGAACCCCAATTGGACGCGGATTTTCGCGGATGCACGCGGATAAACCAAAAGATTTTTGCTTTTTCCGCGCTTGTCGGCGCTCGTCCGCGTCCCAAAAGAATTTGAATAAGCAAGTTCGTTATGCTCCACTGCCATAATTGGCTTTGCCGATGACAGCATCGATGTTATTTCTTCATCGGGTACCGCCCCGGCGGTTTGTACGAATCTCGCAATGACAAATCGAAACGGCTGCTTTGTCTAACCTAGCGTTGACCATTAGTTGCGCACGCGCGCGAAGTTGGCCAAATCTTTTCGGTTCTCAATATGCAGCAGCTCCAGCACCTGGCCCATCTCACGCTTGACGGTGCGCTCACTCAGGCGCAGCTGCAGGGCAATCTCTTTGTATTTTTGGCCCTGGGCCACACTCTGCAAGATCAGCCACTGCCGGTCGGTCAAATACATCGGACGCTCGGAATTTTTTTCGGGGTGCGGCTCCAGATGCCCACGCCGGTCAAATTTGCGCATCAGGCGCAGCGCCATGCCGGCTGTCAGCGGCGTTTCGCCCCGACTCAGGCTGGCCAGCAGGCGCACAAACTCTTTCGCATCCAGGCTCTTGGGCAAATACCCCGAGGCTCCATTCTTCATGGCCTCATACAGGCTGTCCTCATCCTCTGAAACCGTCAGGATCAGAACCTGTGTTGCGGGCAGGGCCAGCTTGATCAGGCGTGTCGCTTCCAGACCATCACAACCCGGCATATTGACATCCATCACAACCACATCCGGGCGCAGCGCCTCGGCCATCGATTGCGCTTCCAGACCATCATGCGCCAGCCCCACCACCATCAGCCCGCGCGACTTCAACAGGTTGCGCAACCCTTCCAAAAACAGTGGATGATCATCCACCAGCAGAATACGCAGTCCGCGCGCCGTACGCAAATCATCCGCATCGGTTTGAACTGCCAGGCAGGGCAGCCAGGCGATAATACTTGTACCGCTGCCCAGCTTGCTCTGGATTTCAAAACGCCCACCAACCTTTTCAATTTGCTCACGCATCATCGCAAGCCCATAGTGGGCAGCATTAGAGCCGCCTGCATGCCAGGCTTCGGCATCGAACCCGCTGCCGTTATCCGCAATCTCCACTCGCGCCAACTCCCCGTCGAACACAGTTTTAACGATTACCCGCTGCGCAGCAGAATGTTTGCGCACATTCGTCAGCGCCTCGCGGACCACCTGCAGCGCCGCCACTTCCAGCTCCCACTGAAACACCGGCTCGGGCGCATCTTCAGGAAATTCCAACGCTACGCACAGGCCGCTGAGTTGGCCAAACTGTTCAAGGAGCAGCCGGAGAGCATCCCTAAAAGCCAGGATTGTGCTGGCAGTGCGCAGCCCCAGGATAAAGCTGCGCACGTTGTCGTGCCCATCGCGCGCCACGCTGGCAATTTTATCCAGGCTCGCTCGCAATGCAGCCAGATCACCATTTTCGAGGGTGGTCTGGGCGGTTTGGGCTTCCATGTTCAGGTAACCCAACACCTGGCCCAGACCGTCGTGTAATTCGCGGCCCAGGCGCTCGCGCTCATCCAGCGTGGTCAGATTACGCTGCTGCTCCAGCACCAGGTTCTGCATATTCTCACGCGTGGCCATCTCGTTTAACAGGCGCGTGTTCAGGTCTTCCAGCCGGGTATTGGCATCCTTCAAGGCATTCTCACGCTTGTAGAGTTCGGTGGTATCACGCAATACAATCAAGCGGCCGCTCAGTTTGTTGGTCCAATCATACAGCGGCGTCAGCCGGAAGTTGAAATGCAGGGCTCCACCAGGCATTTCGAGCAAGACCTCACCCTGAGCCTCCAGGGTGTACTGGTACCTGCGCAGCAGCTCCAGCTCGGCGGCATCATTCTTTCTTAGCTGTTGAAGCGTCTGTCCGATGATTTCGATTTCTGGCAGCCCAATCATTTTCAGCGCTGCCGTATTGACATCCCGGATCCGATCGCGCGCATCCATCACCAGCACCACATCCGGCATATCCTGAACCAGCTTGTTGCGCGGAATAGCCAGCATGTCTTGCAAAAAGGTATACAGCAAGCCCCCGGTAATGAACAGCCCAGCCACAGAATAGCCCAGCACGCTCAGATCCAGCGTTGAAAACGGGTTGAGCCAGGCCAAATATAAAATATTGGACAACAGCGGGAGTAGAATGCCCACCAGCATGATCAAAGCCGCCGGCCAGCGCTGCTGACCGCTGGGCTGCCGAGGACCCCGCCAGAAAACAACGGCGCTGAAAATCACCACCAGGTAGTTGTAGCTCAGATATACCCAGAAACCTGGGCCGTAATCGAACTTCATCAGCGCGATGCCGTTGTAGTGCAGCAGGTGCGCCTCCGTCCAGAACAGATGATGCCAAGCGTTGGTGCAGGCCAGCAGCGCTCCAAGCACCGGCACGGCCGAGACCAAAAGCAGGCTGCGGCCATTCATCCAACGGCTGTAGCCTATAAAATTCAGTGAAAAAGTGATCATTCCAATCATCAGTATGCCGGCACCCAAATATTGGAAGCCGGTCCAAAAAAGGTGGCTGGCATAATCATCCATCCCCACAGCCACCCCAAAACCGAACAACCACAGGAAATTTCCACTCAATACCAATAAAACCGGCATCCCCAGGCTGGCGTGTTGATACCAGGCCAGCAGGTTGATACCAGCGACCAACAGGCTGATCGTAAACAGGGAAATACTGGCGGGGTTGGCATGCCACATGGCAGTCATTCGTAACCACCATCGCCAACGCGTTGATGAACAATTTGGTTGTGCATGCTGATAATATAGCGGGTTTATACCAGCCTGACATTATGACAAATGTCAAAAAAACGTGCCAAAAAAGTGCCAAAGAACAGAATTGAGCTGGCTTCACCACCCAAAAGCGCTATCCCCCGCATTCCATGGTTTTTCTGCATTTAATTACAGGCTGTGCTGACTGATCGCAAACGCATTCCCCCCAAGAAATATATTTATTTGCAATACCGATACCGCATAAGTTGCTTTTTTATATCTTTATCACCAACGTGGTTTCCAAGCTTTTACCGTTAAGCCCGCAGGGAACCCCAATTGGACGCGGATTTTCGCGGATGTACGCGGAAAAACCAAAAGATTTTTGCTTTTTCCGCACTTGTCGGCGCTCGTCCGCGTCCCAAAAGAATTTGAATAAACAAGTTATGCTCCACTGCATTTATTTTGTAGTCAAGCCGCCCCAGTGCATAAAGCCAACAAATTCATGAGCCCGCAGCGCGAACAACTGCCGCTATCAGCTGTTTGTTGAGCTACCCGGCGAATAATTCAGCAGATCTTTGCGGTTCTCCAGGTGCAGCAGCTCCAGCACCTGGCCCATCTCGCGCTTGACGGTGCGCTCACTCAGGCGCAGCTGCAGGGCAATCTCCTTGTATTTTTGGCCCTGGGCCACACTCTGCAAGATCAGCCACTGCCGGTCGGTCAAACCCTCTGGGCGCTCGGCCTGTTTTTCTTCCAGCATACCCTGGCTGACACGCCCGCGCCGGTCAAACTTGCGCATCAGGCGCAGCGCCATGCCGGCTGTCAGCGGCGTTTCGCCACGACTCAGGCTGGCCAGCAGGCGCACGAACTCATTGGCATCCAGGCTCTTGGGCAAATACCCCGAAGCTCCATTCTTCATGGCCTCATACAGGCTGTCCTCATCTTCTGAAACCGTCAGGATCAGGACCTGCGTTTTGGGCAGGGCCAGCTTGATCAGGCGCGTCGCTTCCAAACCACCACAGCCCGGCATATTGACATCCATCACAATCACGTCCGGGCGCAGCGCATCGGCCATCGACTGCGCTTCCAGACCATCATGCGCCAACCCCACTACCGTCAGCCCACGCGACTTCAACAGGTTGCGCAATCCTTCCAGAAACAATTGGTGATCATCCACCAGCAAAATCCGCAATCCGCGCGCTGTACGCAAATCATCTGTATCCGAATCTCCCGGCTGCTGCCCAAGGCAGGGCACCTGCACTATGATGCGCGTACCCAAACCCTGCGCGCTCCGGACCTCAAAGCGCCCACCCGCTTTTTCGATCTGTTCGCGTATCATTGTCAGCCCAAAATGATGGCTGCCATCCTTGCCCAAACCAGGGCTCGCATCGGGCAGGTGCCGGGCCTCCGGGTTGAACCCGACTCCGTCATCCCCGATTTCCAGCCGTGCCAGCTCATCCGTAAATATGAAGCTGACGGTGACATGCAGCGCGCCGGAGTGTTTGCGAATATTGGCCAGCGCCTCGCGCAAGACCTGCAGCACCACCATTTCCACATCCAGCTGAAAGGCTGGCTCGGGCGCATTATCGGGATAATCCAACCAGGCGGTCACACCATAGCGCTGGCAAAAGTGTTCCAGGATCAGCCGCAGACCTTCTCTGAATGGCACCCTCGAACTGGCGGTGCGCAATCCCAGGATGAAGCTGCGCACATCATCGTGCCCATCACGCGCCACACTGGCAATCTTTTCCAGGCTGGCTTGCAGCGTAGCGAAATCACCGTTTTCCAGGGTGGTCTGGGCGGTTTGGGCTTCCAGGTTCAGGAAACCCATCATCTGGCCGAGGCCATCATGCAGCTCACGGCCCAGGCGTTCGCGTTCATCCAGCGTCATCAGGGTGCGCTGCTGCTCCAGCATCAGGTTCTGCATATTTTCACGCGAGGCCATCTCATTCATCAGGCGCGCGTTCAGGTCTTCCAGCCGGATATTGGCATCCTTCAAGGCGCTCTCACGCTTGTGAAGTTCGGTGGTATCGCGCATTACGATCAGGCGGCCGCTTAATTTGTTGCGCCAATCATACAGCGGCGTCAGCCGGAAGTTGAAATATAGCGGTCTTTCAGGGGTGCCCAGTACGAATTCATCCTGCGCCTCCATGACATACTGATACTTGCGCAGCAGATCCAACTCGGCGGCATCATTCTTTCTCAGATTTTGGAGCGTATTTCCAATTACCTGCCGTTCGGGCAGCCCTAAGAGCTTGAGCGCTGCCGGGTTAACGTCCCGCAAGCGGTCACGCGCATCCATCACCAGCACCGCGTCGGGCATATCCTGCACTACCTGGTTTCGCGGAATGGCGAGCATATCCAGCAAGAAGTAACGCAGCATACCCCAGGTGATGAACACTCCGGAGAGCGAGTAGCCCAGGACGGTCAGGTCGAGATCAGGGAAGGGGTTGAGGCGGGTTAGATATAAAAGATTGGCCAGCAGCGGAAATGTGATCCCGACCAGAATGACTGCGGCCTGCCCACGTTGTGAACCACCTGAGCGCCGGTAAATACGCCAGAAAACCAGCAGGCTGAAACCAATGATCAGATAGTTATAGGCAGCATAGAACCAGAAGTATGGGCCATAGCTGATTTTCAGGAGCGCCATACCGTCGCGGATCACCAACTGCGCATCTTGCCAGACCAGGTGATGCCACTCGTTGGTCCAGACCAGCAGGGTTCCAATCACCGGCACAGCGGAGATCAGCGCCAGGTTGCGGCGTGTCATCCAATTACTATAGTCGGCATATCTCAGCGTAAAAGTAACGATCCCAATCATTACCAGTCCGATGCCCAGGTATTGGAACTTTGCCCAAAAAATACGCCCGTCATAATCGCGCACACCCAGCGCGATTGCATAACCGAACAACCAGAGGAAATCGCCCCACAGCACGGCCAGGATCGGCAGCCCCAGACTGGTTCGTTGAATCCAGACATACACGCTGAGGCTACCAATCAGCGCGCTGCTGACCAGCAGGAAAATACTGAGGGGGTTAGTTTGCCACATACTGCTGCTCTACTTTTCCTTTGACATAGTCGTATCTGGGATGTCGCTCCATTTTTTTCGAAATGGAGCGAGCCCGGCCACACGAAGGCGGTTTTGCCAATGACCACCCTGGGCTGCACATATCCAGGCGAGAATAATCAGATTTTACACGATTAATAAAAAATCTCCGCTATATTGCAGCGACATTTTTGTAGGATTACCGCACGGCTGGGGCCTTGCGGTTCTATACCCAATTCGTATTTACTCACAAGCTCTTCGTTTTGGCACTGAACCATCCTGGTTCTGCTGCTCGGGCGATTAAAAATCGATGGTTTGCCCCGCCTGTGGAGTTTTTGCGCCTGTTTTGGCGCAAAACTCCACAACATGTAATGGTCAACAGTAGGTTACACAAAGCAGCCGCTTCGATTTGTCATTGTTATACTGAGTTGGGCTTATCGTTTGTCAAAAAGCCCATTTGGACGCGGACGAGCGCGGATTTTCGCGGATAAGACCTCTTTTTTGATTTTTATCGGAAACAGACGCATAAAAGTGGCGGAAAATCGCAGGTAAACGACTCAGTATAATCATCGCGAGCGTGGCAATCTTCCCGCAAAATCGGCGGCTACTACTATTGACATGGAATGAGTTGTTTTGTCCAACCGTTACCTGACCAATACACAAAACTCCACAAAAAAGCTCTTTCACTTTCTGTTGACTTTTGGCGGGAGAGGCCCGGGGTGAGGGCTGGTCACAACTGAAAAATAAGAACTGTATACTGATTTATACGATCTCCGAAAAACTGAACCGTACTCATCATCTGGGGAGAACCAGAATAATCCAGAGATTATGATATGATTTTAAGCAATACCGCATAAGTTGCTTTTTTATATCTTGGAAAAACCAAAAGATTTTTGCTTTTTCCGCGCTTGTCGGCGCTCGTCCGCGTCCCAATAGAATTTGAATAAGCAAGTTATGCTCCATAGCCATTTTAAGTAGCACGTGGACTAACAATCTGTAGGCACTGCACGCCAACCGTTGAAAGCAAACCAATGAATCAGACCCAACGAAGCGCTTTTGAATACTTGGACCAGGCACAGCAGGCCATGCAAAGCGGGGATAAAGAGACCGCACGGCGGCTGGCGACGATGGCGGCTCAGCTGGCACCCGAATATGAAGAGGTGTGGCTGCTGATGGCTGCGTTGAGTTCGCCGCGCGGAAGTGTAGCTTATTTACACAAAGCCCTCAAGATCAACCCAGACAGCGAACGCGCCAAAAAAGGCATGCATTGGGCCGAGACGCGCCTGCAGGCGCATCACGCAGCGGCAACGCAAACGCCAGCTGCCGTCAGTATAAAAGCCATTCCAGCGCCGGCCGAAATCCAGGCCCAACCCCGAACCCCACTTATTCTCACAGATGCTCCAGCAGCAGAAGCAGAGCAGGCGCCAGCTTCTCGGCGCTTGCAACTGCCGCCGCTGCTGACTTTCACCATCCGGCGCTTCCTGACCATCCCAGTATCCATGTTGATCATTACGATGCTGCTCTACGCAGGCGTGATGCTGACGCCGGTGGATACCCGCGCGCGCCTGTACCTACCGCCAGAAAAAGGCGGTCAAAACGCTTCAGAGCAGGTGCTGCGAAATTACATCAAACAATACCACCTGAACGAGCCGTACCTGGTGCAGTATACCTATTGGGCTGCGGGTTTGCTGCGCGGAAAGTGGGGCTTCAGCCCGATCTTTAATGAGGATGTGCTAGTAGTGCTGCTCAAGCTTACCCCGGCCACGGCTGAACTGACCCTGTATTCAATGCTGGTTTTCGTCCCGCTTGGGTTGGTGGGCGGCGTTTTTGCCGGCTGGCAGCAGCGAAAACTGGCTGATAACATCTTCCGCTTCACGGCCTTTTTCGTCACATCCCTGCCGCCGATTGTACTGGCACTGATGATGATTGCCTTTTTCTATGCCAATCTGGGCTGGTTTGCTCCCGGACGATTATCATCGGCATTTTCCTACCAGCTCACGCCTGAGAACTTTCATATCTATACCGGCCTGTATAGCCTGGACGGGCTGCTCAACCAGCGCCCGGATGTGACCGTGGATGCCCTGCGTCACCTGGCAATGCCGGTGATGACGCTGGCGCTGCTGCATTGGGCTACCCTGGCCCGCATCACACGAGTCACTACGATCGCTGAAAAACGCAAGGATTACATCATCGCCGGACGGGCGAGGGGTATCCGCGAAAGCCAGCTGGCCTGGAAACACGCCTTCCGCAACGTAATGGCGCCGGCCTTCACCAGTATGACCTTATCTGCAGCTTCGCTGGTGACGGGGGTTTTCGTAGTGGAGATCATTTTCAGCTATAGGGGCGTTTCGGACCTGATCGTAAAATCGATGCGGGGCACACCCGACGCGCCAGCCGCACTCGGGTTCGCGGTCTACAGCTCGCTGATCGTGCTGATCCTGATGTTCATCCTGGATGTGATCCAGGCTGCGCTCGATCCGAGGGTGCGAGAGGATGTCCTGCGCTCATGAAACGTATTATTCGCACCTTCAATCATTGGCAAAACTGGCTCGGGCTGTTGATGGTAAGCCTGTTCATTGCCGGCAGCCTGTTGGCGCCGCTGATCTCTCCGGATGACCCCAAGAATCCTGGGCCATTTATGAAGGTACCCGGGTTGTTTTCAGCTGACCTGACGCCGCACCCGCCAGGCCCAAAGAACATCCTGGGAACCATGCCTGGGCAATACGACATTTTCCATGCCCTGGTGTCGGGCATCCCGAATGCACTCTCTTTCGGGTTGAAAATTACGCTCACCTCGGCCATCTTTGGCGTGTTGTACGGAGCTGCGGCGGCCTATGCGGGCGGCTGGTTGAATGGATTGATGAGCCGGATCGCGGATTCCTTCCTGGCCTTTCCGGTTATCGCTGGTGTGGTGCTGCTGGAGCAATTGTGGAACAGCGTCATGGCAGACCAGGGGGCAGTCTTCTACAACCAAAGAATGGCGATAGAACCCACTGGACCCATCACCCCAATCCAGTGGCTGTTGGCGCAGATCAATCCGTTAACGCTGATTTTGATCCTGTTCTCGTGGATGCCGTATGCCCGCATAACCAATATCATCGTCACCACTCTGAAACAGAGTGACTTCATCCAGGCCACCCGTGCCCTGGGTGCCAGCCCGGCCCGGATCATCCTGCGCCATTTGATCCCAAACGCCCTCTCGCCGACTGTGGTGTTGGCGGCGCGCGACATGGGCAACCTGGTGATCTTGCAGGCTTCTTTTACTTTTATTGGGCTTTCGGGTGGTTCAGTTTGGGGTGAGATGCTCGCTGTTGGTCGCGACTGGATCATTGGGCCTGGCGGCGGGAGCCTGAAATACTGGTGGACTTTTCTCCCGGTCACGCTGGCATTGATCCTGTATGGAATGAGCTGGAACCTGCTGGGTGATGCAGTCAACGAGCTGTTGGACCCGCATTCAACCTGAAATGTATTTTGCGCCCGCCATATTCATTCTGGTCTGGAACATGCGCAAGACCTGGCCGGTTTCAAGGCCGGGTTAGCGCACCAGGCAAAAATATACAATCCAAAATAGGCAATACCGCATAAGTTGCTTTTTTATATCTTTATCACCAACGTGGTTTCCAAGCTTTTAGCGGTAAGCCCGCAGAGAACCCCAGTTGGACGCGGATTTTCGCGGATGTACGCGGAAAAACCAAAAGATTTTTGCTTTTTCCGCGCTTGTCGGCGCTCGTCCGCGTCCCAAAAGAATTTGAATAAGCAAGTTAGCTCCACTGCCAAAATAGGATCATCAGAACCCTGATTTTATGTATTTACTCACGGCGTGCCAGTTTGGGCTTGCCCCGATAACCCATCCCCCTGCCCGAAAACGGGCAGGGGGTGAAATATTAATTTGCGCTGCCTGTGGCTTGTGCTTAGTTTGCAGGGACGATTGTGGCTGTTTTTTATCACGAATAAGTGCCGAATGGACGAATGACACGCAGTTTCTTTGGAAAATTCCGCGCATAAGCGCTGCCAAAAACTCGCGCGGTGCACTGCCAGGTAGAGAGCGTAGCGCGCTTTTCAAAACCTGTCCAAGCCTGGTCGAAGCCCGGCATTCTTCCAGGCTCAAGCGTATAAAATTGGCGGAGTTTTCGGAAAAACTGTGTTGATCAATCTTGTGACTGGGATGCAGTGGGAGCATAGAACCGGGTCACACCAAAAACGGTTCGATTCGATTAAAATAAATGCCGTTATGGTTCCTGGCAGCTTGAGTACATCCATGTGAGGATAGAAAAAATTGGGAGTTTTATGAAGGCGCTTACTTTTGATTATCAAGAAAATCGTTATCAGATCATAAATGTGCCAGTACCTGTGCCGGGTGTCAATGATGTTGTGATGAAAGTGGATGCATGTGGGCTAAACCCTGTTGATGCCAAAATTGTACGAGGGAGATCCAGCCTACTTGGGAAGAACGAATTATGGATCCCGGGGCTGGATGTTTCTGGTCGAATTGCGCATCTCGGAAGTATGGTTAGCGGCTGGAGCGTGGGAGATCGCGTGCTGTGCCATGGGAATATGGTTCGCCCACATGGAGGCTTTGCAGAATTCACAGTACAAGATTCGTCAATCATCATTCCGCATCCGAATGTGACAGCAGCGCTTGGAGCGGCGACCCCTTGCACAGGTTGGACCGCCTGGCGGGCAATCCATGACAAGCTCAGAGCAGGTAAGCATGATTCGATCCTGATCACCGGCGGTTCTGGCGGTGTGGGTGGTTTTGCAATTCAAATTGCAAAATACCTGGGTTTGCAAACCATTATTGCCACCTGTTCAGCACAAAATAGTGAATATGTCAGCAATTTGGGCGCAACACATGTTATTGATTACCGAGCTGAGGATGTTGTAAAGCGTGTCATGCAGATAACAGGGCAGCAGGGCGTTACACTTGGGCTGGATACAGTTGGTTTCGATAATGATGTAATTGTGGCAAATGCTTTAGCCTTTGAAGGGCAGATGGTGGAACTTGTTGATACGGTAAGACCGTCTGAATACAAAGATGCTTTTCAGAAAGGGCTTAGCTTTCATCAGTTTAGCCTGGGCTCGGGGCATAAATATGGAAAGAGCGCGAAGGAAGCATTGGTTGCGGCTGGGAAAGCTTTTTCTGAACTGGTTGAGCAAGAAATTATCAAGGTTCCGATTTCGAGAACGATTGTTTTGGACGAGGTTGGTCCAGCTCTCACTGAGATTCTCAATCAACATACCGTCGGCAAGACCGTATTGGTTTTCTAAACCGCAAGCATGAAAGCCTGGACAGCCTGCTTTCGTCGCGGCTGGTGCTTTCTTTTGATGAAGCAGCCGGTAGAAAATGTGGCAATCTTAACGCTAACTTGAAAGCCAGCGGCAAGATTTTGGATGACCTGGATTTGCGAAGCGCTAATAAGACCAGGCACTTCAGTCAAATTGCCCAGCTGCAGATCCAACACTGGATGCAATCCATCCATCCAAATAAACCTGAATGAACACACACCAACCCAACAACCCGCCTGGTGAGAGGCGGGTTGTTGGTGTCATCTGCAATGCTGCGCTACTACGATTTATCCCTTTGCTATTCCCGCATCAGAGCCTGAAATCCGGCTTGTTGAAAATGGGCATCGGTGGTTAAGGCTTCTGTTATTTCGTGTTCTTGCATGACGACGAAGGATATGCAATCGATCAACCCCCAATCTTTATCTGCGCGTTTGACAAACAAAGCCATTCCTTTTTGGTACAGATCTTCAGAGAGTGGCACAATCACAACCTTCTCATCTGTCTCCAGCGATCGAAGTAATGCAACGCATGCTTTTCGGAACGGACGTTTCGATAACGCATTCCCAATTTCAAGCAAAATAGCGCGGGTTGTCACCAAAATAACATTGTCTAATTTTTCGGAAAGTTGGACGGCCTTTTCATGAAACGAGTCTGTCTCGATCGATAACGCAATCACAAAGGCGCTATCGAGAAAAATTTCAGGCTACATCTATGCTTTTCCCGCCGTAAAGGTAATCATCGAGGTTCTCGGCCAGATCAGTTGGGCCTTTTAATTTGAGTGAGCGGGCCGTCGCCAAAAACGAATTCCTTTGGGCGCGTACAGGCTTTACAGTCCTCACCGTAATCCGGATGCGAGTGTTTGGCTCCAGTTGCAGCGGCAAATCCGGACGGATAACTTGACCGTCGTAAATTGCTTCAATTGTTTGCAAGACCATAGCCATGCTCCTTTCATGACATTATTGTACACCGAATTGGGGCGGCTGTTAAATCAAAACAACCCGCCTGGTGAGAGGCGGGCTGTTTTTTGTCGCGTGGAGAAATTATTATTCGTCATATCCTGCGGCATTTTGTCAGGGCCGAATGAACCCTGACAAAATTGGCAACGATTTGATTGATTATTCGCAATACCGCATAAGTTGCTTTTTTATATCTTTATCACCAACGTGGTTTCCAAGCTTTTAGCGCTAAGCCCGCAGGGAACCCAATTGGACGCGGATTTTCGCGGATGTACGCGGAAAAACCAAAAGATTTTTGCTTTTTCCGCGCTTGTCGGCGCTCGTCCGCGTCCCAAAAGAATTTGAATAAGCAAGTTATGCTCCACTGCGATTATTCATTATTTGCACAAATGCGTATGCAAAAATACCGTACTCTTACGGTAATGTAATTCGGGCTTTTGTGGAATAATGATGGTATTCAAGCGAGAAACCATGATAAATCAAAAAAAACACATCCAAGAACAGATCCAGCCTGCTTCAGACCTCCCGGCTTTCAAACTGGTGTTCGATAGTAATCCGGCCATCATGCTGCTGATCGAAACTGAAACTGGTCTTATTCTGGAAGCCAACCCGGCCGCCATACAGTATTATGGCTACCCAAAATCAAGCCTGTGCGGGTTGTCCATCGATGCGCTTATTACTTACCCGCTTGAGCTGGTTGCAGGCGAGCAAAATAAAGCATCGCATAAGAAACTGGATGAAACCGTTTTTCTACATCGTCTGGCCAGCGGGGAAATACGCAACGTGGAAGTGCTTTCGTCGCCGCTCACTTCCCAGGGCCAGCAGCTGCAATTCTGGATTGTAAATGACATTACTGAGCGCAAACAGGCGCAAGAGGCCTTGCTCAACCTGCAGAAAAATCGCGCCTTCGACTTATTCATTGAAAATGAAGAAATTGCCTTTCAAAATGAAGAAAAGCAAATCCGGGCCGCCGAATTGGAAATTGCCAATCAAAAGCTTGTTTTCCAAAATGAAGAGAACGCCAAACGGGCCGCTGAGTTAATTATTGCCCAAAAACAGCAGATTAAGGTGCTGAAAAACGAGTTGGGTAACCAATCAGCGGCTCAAATTACCAGGGAAGCTATTTTTTCAGCTGATATTAACGGAATGATCATTGCCTGGAACCAGGGCGCAGAGAAGATCTTCGGATATACAGAAAGTGAAGCCATTGGATTACCTGTGACGCAGCTAATGCCGACCAAACACCAAGGCGCTCACCTGGATGGTATGGCGCATTTCCGCACAAACCTGGAAAAATCTGGTGATGGCATTCCAGTTGAATTGGAAGGCTGCCGGAAGGATGGCAGCCTTGTCCAGCTCGAAATTTCTTTGGTAAGCGTACAGGCAGGCAAGGACTGGTTTCATACCGTCATCATGCACGATATCAGCGAGCGTAAGCAGGCTGAAAAAGCGCTGCGCGAAAGCAATGCTCTGCTTTCTGCCTTTATGCAATACTCACCAATCTATAGCTTCATTAAAGAGGTGACCCCCACCTCAAGCCGTGTCTTGAAAGTCAGCGAAAATTATCTGGATATGGTCGGCATCCCGGCTGCTGACATGCTCGGAAAGACCATGGAAGAACTGTTTCCGGTTGAACTGGCAGCGCAAATGACAGCCGATGATTGGGCTGTGGTCTCCAACGGAGAGGTACTTAGATCGGAAGAGGAGTTTAACAGTCATATTTATTCCAGTTTCAAATTCCCGTTTTCGGTGGGAGAGAAAACCTTATTGGCTGGATACAGCCTGGATATCACCGAAAGCAAACGCATCGAACAGGCCCTGGCGCAGACCGCCGCCCGTTTATCGTTGGCTGTCCGCGCGGGCGGTGTGGGCACCTGGGAGTACGACATGATCAACAACCGGTTGACCTGGGATGATCAAATGTACCGCCTGTACGGCATCACCGCGCAGGACTTCAGCGGCGCATACGATGCCTGGCAGCAGGGCCTGCACCCGCAGGATCGTGAACGCGGCGACAATGAAATTCAGGCTGCACAGCGCGGTGAAAAGGAATTCAACACTGAATTCCGGGTAGTCTGGCCGGATGGCAGCATCCACTATATCCGTGCCCTGGCGCTCATAGTGCGGGATCAGGCTGGCAAGCCCCTGTCGATGGTCGGAACCAATTGGGACATCACCGAACGCAGGCAGTTGGAGCAGGTTCTGCAAAACACAAACCTCGATCTTCAAAAATCGGCTGAGCAGCGTGATGTCGCGCTGGATGAGCTGAATATCAAAAAGTTTGAACTGGAAACGCAGAACGAAGAACTGCGCCAATCGCAGGATCTGATTGATTTGACACGCGCGCGCTATTTCGATCTATACGATCTGGCGCCAGTGGGCTACTGCACAGTCAGCGAAAAAGGGCTGATTCTGGAAGCCAACCTGACGGCTGCCAGCCTGCTGGGTGTAACCAAGACAGCCATGATCAAACACCCATTCAGCCTTTTCATAGCCAGGCAACATCATGATGTTTATTACCTGAACCGCAAGAAGCTGCTTGAAACGGGCCTACCCCAGACGTTCGAAATGCAGATGCTAAAAAAGGACGGCTCCACTTTCTGGGCACGTTTGGAAACTTCAGATGCGCTGGATACCACCACTGCCCACATGATGCGGGTAGTGATCAGCGAGATCAGCGCGCTAAAAGCGGCTGAAATCCAGATCAAAAAACGGCTGAAAGAGTTGTCTTGCCTCAATAATATCAGCCAGCTGGCTTTCGACCCGGGTCTGACAGAACAACAGCTTTGCCAGAAAGTGATTGAGCGTTTGATCCCCGCCTTGGGGTATCCTGAGATTGCAGCTGCGGAGATTAGCCTGAATGGGAAAGCTTACCAGAGCCCGAATTTCTCAAACTCGTTCAATTTCAGAATAACAGCCCCCATCTTGCAAGCCGATCAGGAATGTGGACAGGTAACAGTTTGTTATACCCAGCCGGCAGCCTTTCAGCTGCCCGAGGAACAAAACCTGCTCGAAAATATTGCAAGCACGCTCGGGCTATGGAACCAGAGAAAAATTTCAGATAAGGATGTTAAGAAACTTTCACAGGCCATCGAGCAAAGCCCACTCTCCATTTTGATCACAAAGCCGGATGGAACGATTGAATATGCCAATTCTCATTTTTGCGATCTGACCGGCTATTCTCTCAGTGAAATTATCGGGAAAAACCCGCGCATCCTGCAGACCAATTTCACAAGCAAGGAAGAATATAAACTACTCTGGGAGACCCTTTTGGCCGGCCAGATCTGGGAGGGCAAATTCCTTAATCGCAAGAAAGATGGCTCTCTTTTCTGGGAAAAAGCTACGATTGCGCCGGTGTTCGATGAAAATAGGCGCATTGCCCACTTTTTGGCCGTAAAAGAAAACATCACCGCCCACAAAATCATGGAAAATGATCTTCGGCATAGTGAAAGGCATAACCGGGCTTTGCTGGATGCCATTCCTGATCTGATTTTCCGAATCCGGCGTGATGGCATCATCCTGGATTGCAAAGCCAATTTGAACGATCATCTGATTGAACATCCAGATCAACTGATCGGCTTATCGATTTATGATAATTTCGACGAAAGCACAGCCGCCGATCTAAGAGCCCTGATTAACCAGACTCTGCGAAAATCGCAGGTTCAAACCAAGATTATTGATTACAAATTGAAAGACGGCAGCCACGTCTTTGAAGTCCGACTCAAGATTTGTGGGGACAATGAGGTGGTCGCGATTGTGCGAGACATCAGTGAGCAGAACCGGTTGGCACAAATGAAAACGGATTTTATCAACCGGGCCAGCCATGAATTAAGAACGCCGATCGCCACCATGCTATTGATGACCGATCTGTTGGATGAAAAAATGAAGGGCGAGAATGCTGATGAGTACGAGTATTGGGATGTGTTGAAAAGCGAATTGCAGCGTGAGCGCGGGCTGATTGAGCATTTGCTGAACGCAGGCCGTCTGGAAGGCGAACAAGAACGAACTTACTTCCGTTCACTCAAAATCGATGAATTGATCCAGCAAACTGTCCATAATTTTGACCAGGCAGCACGCGAAAAAGGCATCACACTGAATGTAGCCTCGATCCCTGTTGAGAACACATCACCGCGCCTGGTACAGGGTGATCAAAATGGCCTGAACCTGGTGTTGACCAACCTGATCGGTAACGCCATAAAGTTCACACCCAGCGGTGGGAAGGTCAGCATACAAGCACAAAGCCTTGATGGAAATTTGCTAATATCGGTCATTGATTCGGGCATAGGTATCCCCAGCCAGGATCTGCCTTTGTTGTTCAGTCGATTTTTCCGTGGCAGCAATGCGATTGATGAAGAAATTCAGGGTACGGGGCTCGGGCTATTCATTGTGCGCTCGATCCTGGATCAGCACAATGGCCGAATTCAGGTGACAAGCGAACAAGGCACGGGCAGCCGCTTCGATGTATGGCTGCCGTTGTAAAAATCTTTATCACATTGTATTTACTCATGGGGTGCCAGTTTGGGCTTGCCCCGATAACCCATCCCCCCGCCCCCTTCCCGAAAACGGGAAGGGGGTGAAAGAGCTTTTTGTGGAGTTTTGCGCCAAAACAGGCGCAAAAACTCCACAGGCGGGGCAAACCATCGATTTTTAATCGCCCGAGCAGCAGAACCAGGATGGTTCAGTGCCAAAACGAAGAGCTTGTGAGTAAATACATCACATTTATTGTTTATCTTTTCCTCTACAATTGCGCAGGCTGTAGTTGATGACAAGATAAACGCTCAACCGCAAACATGCTTTTCAACATTGATAACGATGCCTGAAACCAGAACAACCCGCCTTGTAAACGGCGGGTTGTTCTGGTAACCTGGGATGAAGGCTGAGTTCCCTTTTATCGTGAAGTAGCTGATGGGCTGGTTTTCCGGGCAGATCGATTTTCATTCGAATGAATAAGGACAGAGGCTATCTGCGATTGTGGGTGAGAAATCGCTATCCTGGCACCTTATTGAGAATAGAATACCCTCGGGTAAGATTTCAAGGCCGGGGCTCCGGACAATTTTATGATTATTTCAATGCGGTTCTTTGCGAGCCAGCTTCTGGGGGTAGATATATCCTGACACAATTTCGCCCACTGTGTTTGGCCTGATACATGGCCGCGTCAGCATTTCTGAGTAGAGCGCTGATGGAGGTCATTTCATCTTTAAATTCTGCGACTCCGATACTGACGGTAATCTTGACTGCCTGGCCTAAAATTACGGCAGGCGTATTTTCGATGGATTGCCGCATCCGTTCAGCTAAAAGTGCAGCGTCTTCCAACGATGTGTTCGGCAGCAGTACCGCAAATTCCTCGCCGCCAATCCGCCCAAGAATATCAATTTCACGTATATTTGAACTTAATACTGTCGCAACCTGCTGCAGCACTAAATCGCCAACCGCATGTCCATACGCATCATTGATCTTTTTAAATTCATCAAGATCCATCATCAACAAAACCAGGGGGTGGTTGCTTCGATTTTCACGCAGGATCTCTTCTACGCCGCGCTGCATAAAATAACGCCGGTTGTTTATTTGGGTCAGAGCATCGGTCACCACCAGTTTTTCCAATTCGGCATTCAATAATTGGATCTTTTCGTTAGCAGCCTTGCGCTCGGTTATATCGGTATGGGTTCCAAACATCATTAATGGCTTGCCATCCTTTGTGCGAGTAATCAAACGCCCGCGATCATGGATCCAAACCCAGTGGCCGTCCTTGTGTTTCATGCGCATTTCGAAGTCATAATAAGGCAGATCGCCCGCAATGTGCCGTTCCATTAATTTGTAAGCATGTTTCAAATCTTCGGGGTGTGCCAGCCTTTCCAGGGTCGTGATGCTGGTCGGAAGCAATTCAGCCAACGTATATCCGACAATTTGCGCCCATTCTTCGTTAAATACACCTTCCCCCGTCTGTATATTCCAGACCCAGGTGCCTGCACGAGTGGCTTCAATAATACCTTTCAACTGCAAGTGTGCTTCGCGCAAGGCTTCCTGTGCCAGCTTGCGCTCAGTGATATCAGCCACAACTGCCAGCCAGCCGATGGTTTCATGATTTACGTCTTCCAATACAGATAAATTAACCAATACATAGAACAGTTCACCATTTTTACGCATGAACTTCAATTCAAATCCCGTTTCCGAGGCTTTTCCCTGCAGCGTCTGTTGGAACGCGTCATTAATATTCTCAATTTCATCGGGCGGCCAGTATACAAACGGCGCGGATTTCCCGATCAATTCGTCTTGTGTCCAACCCACCAGTTTGGAGAAATGCTGGTTTACAGAAATTTGTTTACCAGCCAGATCAATGACGGCAACACCTGCCTGCATTGAGTTTTCTATGGCTGTTCTAAAATTATATTCCTCCTTTAAGGCGTTTTCTGCGTGTTTGCGTTTGGTGATATCGCGTAATATTCCTTCTTCGCCGAGATACCCGCCAGCGCTATCAAAGTGGGCCTGAGAATTCAGTTCAAACCAATAATTTTGACCATCTTTCGCCACGATCCTAAATTGAAGACCATGGGTAAATATTCTCTGTTCTTGCAAGGCATTTATAAAAGAACCAATCACAATTTGACGGTCATCGGGATGGATGAAATTAAGGAATGGTTTTCCCAGAGAGCCTTGTTCTGTATAGCCGTAGCGCTCAAAGGCTGGACTATTGACTGTGATGATATTTCCTGCGCCATCCAGGGAATAAACAATATCCGGGATATTGTTTACCACTAATCGATAGCGTTCATCGGACACACGCAAGGCTTGCTCGGCCTGCTTACGCTCGGAAATATCTTGTAATGATCCGAATAAGCGTGTAGCTTTCTTTTCCGGAGACATCTCTGCAAAACCACGGGCCAGGCAGACCCACACAGAACCATCTTTGCGAATGGCGTGCAGCTCTAATTCGTAAGGTGCGCCGGTGCTTATGGCGGCCTCAACCGCCTGATTGAGTCGCTGCATATCATGCGGGAGATAGAGTTCCGGATGTTCCGCAAAGGATGGCGCCCCATCCGCCGGGTCTCGCTGGAAAAGGCGAAACATCTCGTCCGACCAGGTCACGGTGTCCGTTACAATATCCCATTCCCAACTGCCGAGCTGCGCGATATTCTCGGTGCGCGCCAGCATGGACTGATTCCGTCGCAGCACCGCTTCCATCTGCTTGCGCTCAGTAATATCGCTGATTACAACCCGAACTGCTGTAGATGCATCGTAGAATTGCCCGTAAGATATTTGCAGATGCGCCCAGAACAGCGCTCCATCCTTTTTAACTATCTGCAGATCGAGAGCCTGTGACTTGCGCGTTGCAATCAGTTTCTCTTTGGCTAAATAGAAATTGTTCTGATGCTCCTGGAATATAAACTGGGCAAAAGGCTCATTTATCAGCAGGCTGCGACTAACCCCCAACAATGTAACGGCTGTCAGGTTGGTTTCCAGGATCAACCCTTTTTCGTTGACAGTGCAATAGCCGACTGGTGCAAAATCAAACAGATCGACATAACGATCTCGAACTGATTTGAGTTCGACTTGCGTTTTGCGCAGCTCGCCATTATTATTGGACTTTTGACAAATCCAAGGCTTGCAAAAAAAGGTGGAACTGCATGACAATTGGGAGTTGTGGACAACCAACTGCAGCAGTTCCAAGGTGAAGTTTACCAGAACTTCGCCAAATATAAAT
>JAPLGT010000279.1:0-65630 GCA_026390035.1 Chloroflexota bacterium | reverse complement strand
CGAAACCACTCACTTCTTTCTCTTTCCTTGTCATTGAGCACCTCCAGCTAATTTAGGATGCTCAATTATCCGCTCATATCGCTACTCAGTTTAGATTCCATTGGGGTTGATTTTAATCTTCTCTACTGCTTCGAAATCCCGTAAGAAGATCTGATTTCATCCGAACTAATATGGTGTAAAATTTATATTTAGAGTATATAAATTTTATTACTTTGTTCTCAGTTCAACCTTCGTATTTTTAAGAAAAACATATAAATTTCTGATTGAGCAGGGCCTGAGTGAAAGAAAAACTTCGCAAATTGACAGAATTGGTTGCAGAAATTGTTGATATTAACCATTCAATCGCACTTTTGGGTTGGGATCAGCAAGTATTTATGCCGTCCGGTGCAGCAGAAGAACGCGGCTACATGATTGGATCGCTAGCCAAGAGTGTCCATGAAAAATTAGCATCTAAAGAAATGGGCATTCTTTTAGACGATCTAAAAAAATTTCTTCCAGATTTGGATCCGGATGGTGAAATTTATCGACTTATTTATGTGACGGCTAGGGATTATGAAAAAAATAAATGGTTGCCCGTAAAATTTGTTGTAGAAAAGGCCCACACAATTTCACTTGCGCAACAAGCCTGGCTGGTGGCACGCGCCAATTCTGATTTCTCCGTATTTCGTCCCCATCTGGAAAAGGTGCTTGAACTGAGCCGTAGTTATGTGTCTTTTTATCCTCCAGTGGATGAGCAATATGACACCCTGCTGGATGTTTTCGAGCCAGGCTTGAAGACTTTAGACTTACAGAATCTTCTTAGCAAATTGCTTCCTGCCCAAGTTGATCTCATCCAATCTATTCGTCAAAGGCCCCAGGTGGATGATAGTTTTTTATCGCTTGATTATGATGAGAGGTCCATGTGGGACTTCAGCGTCAAAGTTGCAAGTTCATTCGGATACGACTGGAGGCGCGGCCGTCAGGATTCATCAGCGCACCCTTTCTGTCAGAGCATTGGTTCGGACGACGTAAGAATTACATCGCGATGGGTACCCGAAATGCCCTTTGCCTTGTTATTTGGGACGATGCACGAAACTGGTCATGCACTGTATGAACAAGGAGTCGGCCATGCTTGGAGCCGCACTTTCTTGGAAGGGGGTGCCTCACTTAGTATTCATGAATCTCAGAGCCGTTTGTGGGAGAACCAGGTTGGGCGCTCCCTGGCTTTCTGGGAATATTTTTATCCGCAATTGCAAGATAGTTTTAAGACCCAATTAGGAAATGTAGGTATCCAACAGTTTTACCGGGCCATCAATAAAGTCAAGCCGTCATTTATTCGCGTTGAAGCAGATGAGGCTACTTACAATTTACACATTATGGTTCGAATTGAACTGGAAATAGGTTTGCTAGCCGGGACAATTGCAGTGCAGGATCTGCCAGAAATTTGGAATGAGAAAATGATGGATTACCTTGGTGTTTTTCCTCCAAATGATGCCAAAGGAGTCTTGCAGGATATTCATTGGTCTGGAGGAATGTTTGGCTATTTTTCTACTTATGTGCTCGGAAATGTAATAGCAGCTCAATTATGGGATAAATTTAATATAATCAACCCTGATCTGGATAACCAATTACGAAATGGTGACTTTTCATCTTTGCTATCATGGTTGCGTGTAAAAATCCATCAATATGGTCGAAAATATGAGCCCCAAGAATTGGTTAAGCGTGTAACCAATTCCGAAATTGATTCTCGCCCATACTTGGAATATTTATATTCAAAATACAATGGAATCTATGGTCTGGAAAAATCAGGCGTCAAATGAAGGCGAATTCTGTTGTTTTCCGGAAAAAAATACATAAACTTATAAGACGGATTGCGTTTGTCTTTCCTGTTTTGGTAATTTTATTTTTGATTGGATGTACGAGAACTCAAAATATTTCTGGATCGATGCCTGAAGCAAGTCCATTTACTTCCACTCAATCATCGATAATTAATATTATTCAAACTTATTCAACGATCACACCTGAACCTGATACGACCAAGCTGCCGGACCTGTCTGTAACCGGAACCCAGACCATTACCCTTTCGCCTGTTCCATTGACCTTTGACCCTACATATTTAATTTTTGACACTGAAACACCTACGCCAACTCTTGACCCCGATTTATTTCTTTTGCGAATAGTTTCGCCGGGACCAATGTCAAAGGTAATATCACCAGTAGAATTGGTCCTACATATCGCTCCTGAATATACAGGTATAACCAGAATAGAATTAATTGGCGAAGATGGAGCAGTGATATATGCAAAGGTTTTAAGAACATACTCAAACCTCGGTTACTATACGCGTTTAACCCAGAAAATTGATTACGAAATTCGAGGCGCTGCTGAAATTGCGCGATTGCAAATCAGCACATTCGATTCGAATGGGGGCTTACAAGCCCTAAGCTCTGTTCGTTTATTACTTCAGGACGTTGGCGAAAATCAATTTTCTCAGATGAGTGAGGTAATTAGTGATCGCTTATTATTACGCTTTCCAGTTGATGGAGATTTAGTCACTGGAGGAGTCTTATCGGTGCAGGGCGAATTTCAGCCAATGAATAACCTGCCGTTGGTGTTGGAATTGACCGATTCGGATGGGTCTGTCTTGGGGTCACGCTTGATTCAGCTATCTGCTTCTGATGGAACTTATCAGCGATTTATTACAGATATACCTTATCAGGTGCAGAAAAAAACCCAGGCGAGGCTTGTAATTCATCAATCGGATGATCGAATCGAAGGACTTTCATATTTATTTAGTCGAAAATTGCTTCTTGCACCTTAAGGAGAGCAATACTTTCGGCTAACCGATGTTGTATTTGCTGATTGAATTTGCAAAATTATGTAGAAACCGACAATTTAGACCTTGACTTATTTCCGAATAAGCATATAATACGACGAATTATTGTGTAATCATGAACTCATACCTTATCAGCCTTTCCCTAGTAGTAGCAATTCTTGCGGTCCTTATTATTAAGGACCAACTTGTGATTGGGAAGGCGCAGGAGAGAGTAAAGTAAACTACTTACTCAAACCAAACGAGAGCCGCCCAATCATTGGCGGCTCTTTTTTTTGCCTATCGCTTCAAAATTGAAGCGATAGGGTAGGTAATGTCAGACTCAAAAAATCTTGGAAAACCGAAAGGAAATAGATATGCGATCCGACACAATCAAAAAGGGATATGAAAAAGCGCCACATCGCGCGTTGTTGCGTGCGGCTGGAGTCAAAGAGGAAGACTTCGGTAAGCCGTTTATCGCCATTGTGAATTCATATGTGGATGTTGTACCTGGGCATGTACACTTGCAGGAATTTGGCAAACAGGTAAAAGAAGCCGTGCGCGCAGCTGGTGGTGTTCCTTTTGAGTTTAATACCATCGGTGTTGATGACGGCATTGCCATGGGGCATGCGGGCATGAAATATTCACTGCCTTCTCGTGAGTTAATCGCCGATTGCGTGGAGACCATGATCGATGCACACCGCTTTGATGCCATGGTTTGCATCCCAAACTGTGACAAAATTGTTCCTGGGATGTTGATGGCTGCCATGCGTGTAAATATTCCAACAATATTTATTTCGGGTGGGCCTATGGCAGCTGGGAGAACCCCGGAAGGCGAAACGATTGATTTGATTTCCGTGTTTGAGGGAGTCGGCGCTTTTTCGGCGGGAAAAATTGATGAGGCGCGCCTAACGACTCTCGAACGATTTGCGTGTCCTTCTTGTGGGTCTTGTTCCGGTATGTTCACTGCTAATTCCATGAATTGTTTAATGGAAGTAATCGGATTGGCTTTACCTTTTAATGGCACTGCTTTGGCGCTGACCGATGAGCGAAATGCCTTGGCAAAAAGGGCTGCGGGCCAGATTATGACTTTGCTTGAGCGTGATATTAAACCGAGAGATATTGTCACAATTGACGCGATTGACGACGCCTTTGCTCTGGATATGGCCATGGGTGGTTCAACGAATACAGTTTTGCACACACTTGCACTAGCCCAAGAAGCGAATGTTCCGTATCCATTAACAAATATCAATGCTGTAGCCGAAAAAGTTCCGCATATCTGCAAAGTTTCTCCGGCTGGGAAGTGGCATATGGAAGATGTTCATAGAGCCGGCGGAATACCAGCTATTCTGAATGAAGTGCAGCGCGCAACAGGAATGCTCCACTTTGATAGGATAACAGTTAGTGGTACTACTTTGGGAGAATCAATCAAAGGTGTCGAAATTAGTGATGATGAAGTGATCAGACGATATGATAATGCGCACTCAAAGCGGGGTGGGCTCGCAATATTATTTGGTAACCTTGCCCCCAACGGTGCAGTCGTTAAAGTAGGTGGAGTCAGCCCTGCAATGATGAAATTTTCTGGTCCAGCAGTGATTTACGAATCGCAAGAAGAAGCCATGTCCGGAATTTTAAACGGCAATGTAAAGGCTGGTGATGTTGTCATTGTGCGCTATGAAGGGCCCAAAGGTGGACCTGGAATGCAAGAGATGCTCTCGCCAACGAGTGCCATCATGGGCCAGGGTCTTGGCGATAAGGTTGCCTTGATCACGGATGGGCGGTTTAGTGGTGGGACGCGTGGTGCTTGTATCGGGCACGTTTCTCCAGAGGCGGCAGCGGGCGGTCCGATTGCGGCGGTTGAGAACGGAGATATGATTGACCTAGATTTGGAAGCGCGTCAATTAAATGTCCGGCTTAGTGATAACGAAATCCAAAGCAGATTGGCAGCCTTACCGCCCTTTGTTTCAACTGTTACAAGTAAATGGTTAAAGCGCTATTCTTATTTTGTTACGTCCGCCGATACAGGCGCAGTTTTGCAAAGCTAAAAGGAGAGAAATCATGAAACGTAGTGGTGCTCAAATTGTTTGGGAATGTCTGGTTCATGAGGGGATTGAAGTTGTCTTTGGCTACCCCGGTGGCGCCAATTTACCAATTTATGATGCCATGCGTGGTTATCCGAGCATACATCATGTGTTGCCGCGTCACGAGCAGGGCGGCGCGCATATGGCGGATGGTTACGCGAGAGTTAGTGGCAAAGTGGGGGTTGCCATGGGCACATCTGGTCCCGGTGCTACTAACCTGGTGACTGGGATTGCGACTGCACACATGGATTCTATCCCAATAGTTTTTATTACCGCCCAGGTCTCATCCAAGCTGATCGGTTATGATGCTTTTCAAGAAACCGATGTAACTGGAATTACTTTACCGATCACAAAGCATAACTACCTGGTGACAGATGTTCACGATATTATGCCTACATTGCGTGAAGCTTTTTATATTGCTTGTTCGGGCCGCCCCGGGCCTGTTTTAGTTGATATCACGAAAGATGCCCAACAGGCTTTTATTGATGATTGGCATTACGATGAAAGCCCCATCCGGTTGAAAGGGTATCGCCCAGATTTGCGCCCAGCTTCTACCAGCCTACAAAAGGCTGTAGACATGATCAATAACGCCAAGCGGCCACTTATCCTGGCAGGTCATGGTGTTTTGATGAGTAATTCAATGGAAGAATTGCGGATTTTTACTGAAAAGGCTAATGTTCCTGTTGCAGTTACTTTGCTTGGAATTGGAGCTTTTCCAGCGCACCACCCGCTCAATTTGGGAATGATGGGTATGCATGGCGAAGCGTGGGTTAACAATGCCATCCAGGAAGCTGATTTATTACTTGCTTTTGGAATGCGTTTTGATGATCGCGTAACTGGCAATCTGAAAACTTATGCGCCTAATGCCAAGAAGATTCACATAGAAATAGATCCATCCGAAATCAACAAAAATGTCAAAGTTGATTTAGCATTGGTCGGTGATTTGAAGGAAATCTTGCGCCAGGTTAATCCTTTGGTCAGTGCCGTGGATCGGACTGAATGGATAGGCCATGTGGCCGAAATGAAGGGCGATGCTGCTGTCCGTGATATCCAGAATTTGCCAGACAATGGCCATCTATATGCCGCCCATGTAATTAATGATTTGTGGCGTTTTGCCAATGAAGACACTGTTATCACAACCGATGTTGGGCAACATCAAATGTGGTCAGCTCAATATTTTCGAGTTGAAAAACCACACAAGTGGGTGACATCTGGTGGGCTAGGCACTATGGGCTTTGGTTTGCCTTCTGCGATTGGAGCTAAATTTGCCAGTCCAAAAAGCGAAGTCTGGACAATTGTTGGTGATGGAGGTTTTCAGATGACGGCAGCGGAACTTTCTACTGCCGCACAGGAAGGCATCAAAGTCAACGTGGCGATTATCAATAATGGCTTTTTGGGTATGGTTCGTCAATGGCAAGAATTTTTTTACGATAAAAATTATGCTGCAACACCCATGAAAAGCCCCGATTTCGTCAAACTAGCAGAGGCACACGGGCTAAAAGGTATTCGCGTAACCGAGCGATCGCAAGTTGAAGCAGCGATCAGGGAAGCGCAAGCTACGGAAGGTACAGTTGTGATTGATTTCCGGGTTGAACAGGAAGACTCTGTTTACCCAATGGTACCTGCCGGTGCTGATCTGAATGCAATGATTCGTCGCCCGAACGTTTTGGTGGAAACACCGCTGGATCAATAATCAACCAATCTTAAATTTTCTCTCCTTATTATCAATTGCTAATGTAATAAGGGAGCGGAGCAGGAGAACAGAGATGTTACATACACTTGTGATTTTAGTAGAAGATAAGCCCGGGGTCCTGAATCGCGTGGCATCATTATTTCGTCGACGTGCTTATAATATTGAGTCGCTGACAGTAGGTCATACAGATACTGATGGATTGTCTAGGATGACCGTAACCGTTGAAGGTGACGAACATCATATTGAGCGTTTGACATCATATTTGTACAAACTTGTAAACGTAATCCAGATTGAAGATCTAACCAACAAGCAGATGGTATCGCGTGATTTAGCGCTTATTAAGGTCAGTACTGTTTCAGAGAAGAGAGCCGAAATATTCCAGATGGTGGAAGTCTTCCGGGCAAGAGTTATTGATGTGACCAGTAGCTCCCTAATTATAGAAATCACTGGTGATGGTAGCAAGATTGATGGGTTTGTGGAAGTGCTCAAACCACTTGGTATCATCGAAATGGTCAGGACTGGTGCCGTGGCAATGGAACGCGGCGGAGAGTCGCTTGTTAATACGGCATCAGGAGTTCGGGATTTTACTGATGCATTGTTTGAATCCGTGAATTTATAATAGACCTATGCAAGTGTTCCTTCTCTTAATCTACTCTAAACTAAGAAAATACAAAAGGAGAAATTATTAAATGGCAAAAATTAATTTTGGTGGCACCGTTGAGGATGTAGTTACTCGAGATGAGTTCAGTCTTGAAAAAGCGCGGGAAGTCCTGAAAAACGAAGTTGTGGCTGTCTTGGGCTATGGAGTTCAAGGACCAGCGCAGGCGATGAATATGCGTGACAATGGCATAAACGTAATCGTTGGTCAAAGAGAAGGAACAGCTAACTGGCAGCGGGCAATCAAGGATGGATGGGTTCCAGGGGAGACCCTCTTCAATGTTGAGGAAGCCGCAGAGCGTGGTACTGTAGTCCAATATCTATTATCCGATGCTGGACAACGGTCCCAATGGCCAAAGATAATCGAATGTTTGAACAAAGGGGATATGCTCTATTTTTCTCATGGCTTTTCGGTGACATATAAAGATGACACCGGCGTTATCCCACCTCCGCATGTTGACGTTGCGTTAGTTGCACCTAAGGGTTCCGGTACAAGCGTACGCCGTAACTTCCTCGCAGGAAGCGGCATTAATGCAAGCTATGCAGTTCATCAAGATTTTACTGGCCACGCAACTGAGCGTGCTATTGCTTTGGGCATCGCCATCGGTGCTGGTTATTTATTCCCGACGACATTCAGGAATGAAGTCTACAGTGATTTAACCGGTGAGCGGGGTGTCTTGATTGGTGCTTTATCTGGAGTTATGGAAGCCCAATACAATGTCTTAAGAAAGAACGGACATAGCCCATCAGAAGCCTTTAACGAAACGGTCGAAGAATTAACCCAAAGCTTGATTCGGCTCGTAGGTGAGAATGGGATGGACTTCATGTATGCGAATTGTTCCACCACGGCCCAACGTGGCGCACTCGATTGGCATCCTCGGTTTCGCGATGCAGTAGCCCCAGTATTCGAAGACTTGTATGCTTCGGTTATCAGTGGCAACGAAGCTCGTATTACTTTGGAAGCGAATAGCAGACCTGATTATCGCGAGAATTTGGAAGTCGAGCTCAAGGCTATCCGCGAATCGGAAATGTGGCGGGCAGGTGCTGCTGTGCGCTCATTAAGGCCAGAAAACTGGAACAAATAGTATTTATTTGCCAATAAGGAAGAAATCCATGATTATTGGCTAAGGCAGTTTGCCAGGATTTTTGGCAAGGAGGTTTTTTTGACTAATTCAAATTATGTAAAAATTTTTGACACTACTCTCCGCGACGGTGAACAATCTCCGGGAGCGACTATGACTTCCGCAGAAAAGCTGGAGGTTGCCAGGTCGCTGGCGCGGTTGGGCGTGGATATAATCGAGGCTGGATTTCCCGCTGCATCTCCAGATGATTTGGAGGCTGTCCGCCGGATTGCTGAAGAAGTTGGAAATCCACCCAGGGGCGAGGTGAGTACTAGGGTGCCTACTATTGCCGGGCTTGCCCGTGCTACAAAAGGGGATATCGATAAAGCATGGGATGCTGTTCGTTGGGCACAAAATCCTCGCATACATTTGTTTCTGGCGACATCTGAAATTCATATGAAATACAAGCTCAATATGGATCGCGAGCAAGTATTGGAGCGAGTTGCTGAAATGGTGCGATATGCAAGCACCAAGTGTCCGGATATCGAGTTTTCTCCCGAGGATGCAGGACGTTCTGACCCTGAATTTTTGTATATGGTGTTGGATGTGGCCATTAAAGCTGGCGCAACCACGCTCAATATTCCAGATACTGTTGGCTATACAACGCCGGATGAATTTGGTGGCATAATTTCAGGAATAATTCAGAATGTCAAGGGTATCGAAAAGGTTACCTTATCAGTCCATACTCACGATGATCTTGGGTTGGCTACTGCAAATGCTTTGGCTGGAATTCAAGCCGGAGCGCGACAAGCCGAGGTAACAATTAATGGAATCGGCGAGAGGGCTGGTAATACTTCTCTGGAAGAAATTGTCATGACGCTCAAAACCAGGCATCCAGTTTTCGGTCTAGAAACTGGTATTGATACTACTCAGATAAGCCGAATTAGCAAACTAGTTAGTAATTACACAGGGATGGTAGTTCAGCCCAATAAAGCGATCGTCGGGGCGAATGCATTTGCACACGAGGCTGGAATTCACCAGGATGGAATGCTTAAGCATAACCAGACCTATGAGATTATGCGCCCTGAAGACGTGGGCGTGAATCAATCCAGGTTGGTTTTGGGTAAACATTCTGGTCGTCATGCATTTAGGGCTCGCCTTGCCGAGATGGGGCATATGCTGGACGAATTGGAGCTCGATAAAGCTTTTGCGCGATTCAAGGAATTGGCTGATCGCAAAAAAGTCATAACCGATCTTGATTTGGAAGCCATTATTGCTGATGAATTTTACCGTCCTCGAGACATATTTGCACTAGATGGACTGCAAGTCGCTTGTGGAACAATGGGACTGCCGACTGCAACTATTCGATTACGCGGTCCTGACGGAAAAATTCACACACATGCCAGTATTGGTACGGGCCCCGTTGATGCAACTTATAAAGCTATTGACGCTATCGTAAAAACTCCTGCCACCTTGTTGGAGTTTAATATTCACGCAATTACTGAGGGGATTGACGCTTTAGGTGAAGTGACGGTCCGCGTCCAATCCAAGGTTGGTGTGCAAACCATGGATGCCCAGAAAGAGATTACATATACGCGTGTGTATGGTGGGCATGGAGCAGACAGCGATATTATTGTTGCTAGTGCAAAAGCATACCTGGCAGCACTCAATAAACTTATTGTGGCACAAATGGAAAGCGATAATGCCGCACACCCGGACGTAGGTGTCATGTTGGTTGGCTGATTCCAGATGAGCGCCGCTTTATTTTGCTGCTGATATTGCGATCTGCAGTTTTCTAGCAAGATACTATTTCTGAGTCACTTGTTGCTTCCGTTTCGAAAACCTGGGATTTCGGCACTTGATCAACCTGCGCTCGTATCTTCGGCGTTCGGTGATCAGGGATGTTCGGACTTTTGAAGTTTGCCCTGAATTTTTTGTACAATCCCGTGACGAATGATCCCAGGTTTTCAAGGTATCAACGTAAGACATCAAATCAGTAATTAATAAAAGAAAAACGGAAAAAATTCATGCCAAAAACTCTTTTTGATAAAGTCTGGGAATCGCATGTCGTAGCCCAGCAACCGGATGCACCGGTTATTCTATATATTGATTTGCATTTGATTCATGAAGTAACTTCTCCGCAAGCATTTACTGGTTTACGACAACGTGGTTTAAAAGTCCGTCGCCCTGAGCGGACCGTTGCAACAATGGATCATTCCATACCAACACATTCTCCTTCCTTGCCAATCACAGATTTACTTGCTGCTGCGCAAATTAAACAAATGGAAACCAATGCGTCTGAGTTTGGTATTCGTCTTTATGGGATGAATAGTGCCAATCGAGGTATTGTTCATGTTATCGGGCCAGAATTAGGTTTTACACAACCCGGCATGACCATCGTTTGTGGCGATAGTCACACAGCTACTCATGGGGCTTTTGGGGCGTTAGCTTTTGGAATTGGCACATCGGAAGTCGAACATGTGCTGGCGACACAATGCTTGTTACAGCGAAAGCCAAAAACCTATGAAGTCAAAGTAGAAGGTGTGTTATCGAAAGGTGTTTCAGCAAAAGATATCATACTTGCGCTGATAGCGAAAATTGGAGTGGGTGGCGGTACTGAACACGTCTTTGAATTCACAGGCTCTGCAATACGTGGATTATCGATGGAAGAACGCATGACCATCTGTAATATGTCTATTGAAGGAGGGGCCCGGGCGGGAATGATTGCTCCGGATGAAGTCACTTTTGAATATCTCAAAGGGCGAGAATATTCGCCCAAAGGGTTGGCTTGGGACGAATGTGTCGAAAAGTGGAAATCCTTACCCAGTGACGAAGGTGCTGTTTATGATAAGTCGATTTCAATTGACGCGGCTTCACTTGAGCCTATGATCACCTATGGTACAAACCCAGGTATGGGCATGAATATTACCAGTCGGGTTCCTGACCCGGCTAATTTTAGCGGCGAAGAATTCATTAGCCAAAAAATGGCTCTTGAAAAGGCACTGACTTATATGGGTTTACAGCCTGGCCAAGAGTTAATTGGAAAGAAAATTGATGTCGTGTTTATTGGCTCGTGCACTAATTCCCGAATTTCGGATCTACGCTTGGCCGCTGGATTAATTAAGGGTCACAAGGTGGCTGAAAATATAAGAGTTATGGTGGTGCCGGGCTCTCAGGTTATTAAAAAGCAAGCTGAGGCTGATGGGTTAGATATCATATTTAAGGAAGCCGGTGCAGAGTGGCGCGAAGCTGGTTGTTCGATGTGTATCGCGATGAATGGCGATCAGCTCCAGCCTGGCCAGTACGCCGTGAGTACCAGCAATCGTAATTTCGAAGGCAGACAGGGAAAAGGTGGTCGAACCTTTTTGGCAAGCCCGCTTACTGCAGCTGCTGCTGCAATTACAGGTCATATCACTGACGTAAGGACGATGATGTAATGGCTCAATTTACTTCTCTCACAACTAGGCTCATGCCTTTACCAGTTAACGATATTGACACAGATCAAATCATTCCAGCCAGGTTTTTGAAGGCTACGGATAAATTGGGAATGGGCGATAATCTTTTTTCAGATTGGCGTTATACAGCAGATGGATCTCCTAATCAAAATTTTGTACTTAATAACCCGGTTTTCGTAGGTGCAAAAATACTTCTCGCTGGAGACAATTTCGGTTGTGGATCCTCGCGTGAACATGCACCTTGGGCTTTGACCGGCTTTGGTTTTAGGGCTGTCATCAGCACTTCGTTTGCAGACATATTCCGCAATAATTCGCTCAAGAACGGTTTGATCCCCATAATTGTGGATGTACAGACGCACAAGAGCTTGTTAGATTTGATTGAAGAAGCACCTTTGTCTGAAGTAACGGTTGATTTGGCAAGCCAGACTTTGTTTCTTCCTGGTGGACAAACTGTTAAATTTCCAATAGACGGGTTTTCGAAAGATTGCCTGCTTAATGGCGTTGATGAACTTGGTTATATCCAACGATTTGAGCAGGATATAGCAGCTTTCGAAACCAGACAAAGTTAGATCGAGTAAAAATATTATGACAATCCAAATTTACGATACGACGTTGCGTGATGGTACACAAAGCGAAGGGTTCAACCTTTCAGTAAGTGATAAGGTTAATATTGCCAAACGACTGGATGACCTTGGTGTTGCATTTATTGAGGGAGGCTGGCCCGGTTCGAATCCAAAGGATGTTGAATTCTTTGAACGAGCTCGAGACTTGGAATGGAAAAATGCCAGGATTGCGGCGTTTGGTGCGACTTGCCGTGCAAAAGGTGGGCCTGAAGACGACGCAAACATTAAGGCACTCCTTGACGCCCATACGCCCGTCTGTACAATTTTTGGAAAGACATGGACACTCCACGTCACCGAAGTTTTGCAGACTACCTTGGAAGATAATCTGAGGATGATTGAGCAGTCCGTGTCTTACTTGCGGACCAATGGAAAATATATTATCTACGATGCCGAACATTTCTTCGATGGGTATAAAGCTGACTCTGGCTATGCACTTGAGACATTAAAGGCGGCCGTCCGAGGCGGTGCCGAGACAATTGTTCTTTGTGACACAAATGGCGGTACCATGCCGTGGGAAGTTGAGCATATAATTCGTGAATTGAAAGCCTCAATTCACCATCCGTTTGGTATACACACACATAACGATAGCGAGTGCGCGGTTGTTAATTCATTGATGGCTGTTCGTGAGGGTGCTATTCAAGTGCAAGGCACTATCAATGGTGTTGGGGAACGGTGCGGAAATGCGAATCTGATTTCAGTAATGGCTGATATTGAATTAAAGCTTGGTGTACGTTGTTTGCCAGATGGTGGTCTCGAAAAGCTTTTTGAGCTTTCACATTTTGTCGACGAAGTTGCCAATCTCATGCCAAATGATCACTTGCCTTTCGTTGGAAAGTCGGCATTTGCTCATAAAGGTGGCGTCCACGTTGCAGCCATGCGGCGAAGTGCGCAAAGTTATCAACATATTCAACCGGAAATGGTTGGAAATAAGATGAGGGTCGTTGTTTCAGATCTTTCAGGACGCGGAAATATCCTGAGCAAAGCTGAAGAAAATGGCCTGGATATCGAAAGTCATGAAGTTGTTCTCGACGTATTGAATGAGATCAAAGAATTAGAATCTCGGGGATTCTCTTTTGAAGCAGCAGAAGCATCCGTAGCAATGATGCTCAGGCGTCAGCAAGCCGGGTACAAACCACCATTTGAGCTTATCGATTTTTTTGTAAATGTTGAACATCGGCAAGGGCGTGGTATTTTTGCTGAAGCAATGGTTAAAGTTCGGGTAAACGGTGAAGTCCTGCATACGGCCGCGGAAGGAAATGGTCCGGTTAACGCCCTGGATCTTGCATTAAGAAAGGCTCTTCAAAGTACATATCCTCAGCTGGCAACTTTTCACCTTGCAGATTTTAAGGTACGTATTCTGGATTCAGATCAAGGGTCCGAGGCAATAACTCGTGTTTTGATTGATACCCAAAATGGTACCAAGCGTTGGAGTACTGTTGGTGCGAGTGCCAATATAATTGAAGCATCCTGGCAAGCTTTAGTTGATGCAATCGAATACGGATTATTGATAATAAATTAATTTATTTTTAGGGTTCAGCCCGTGTACCCAAAAATTGAGGAATAAATCATGCAATCAAAAATCGTTTTGCTTCCCGGTGATGGTATTGGCCCGGAAATAATCTCGGAGACTGTCAGAGTTTTGGAAGTAATTATGGGTAAATATGGTCACGTATTTACCTTTTCTGAGCACCTGATGGGTGGTTGTTCGATCGATGCATTCGGATCTTCCCTTACTGACGAGACATTATCTGACTGCAAATCTTCAGATGCTGTTTTATTGGGAGCAGTTGGTGGGCCAAAATGGGATGATCCAAGAGCTAAGGATCGCCCTGAGCGCGGATTATTGGCCCTTCGCAAGGGGTTAGGAGTGTTTGCTAATTTGCGACCGGTGAAAGTGCACCCAGCGCTAATCAATTCGTCTCCGCTTAAACCAGAGAAGCTTATCGGGGTTGACATCCTGGTTATTCGTGAGCTAACTGGTGGTTTATATTTTGGTTGGCCCAAGGGGCGCGATATCAAGGATGGTCGTGAGCGTGCGGTCGATACCTTGGAATATTATGATTATGAAATTCGCCGAGTAATGGAATTGGCTTTTAGCCTGGCAAAGGGTCGAAAGAAAAAGGTAACATCGGTTGATAAGGCCAATGTTTTAGAGACATCCCGGCTTTGGCGCCAGATTGCTGTGCAGGTAGGATCTGAAAACCCGGATGTTGAGCTTGACCATGTGCTAGTTGATACTGCAGCGATGAGATTAATTACCGGTCCGGCCTACATGGATGTAATTGTAACGGAAAATATGTTCGGGGACATTCTGACTGACGAAGCGTCAGTTTTAGCAGGGTCCATGGGAATGCTGCCTTCAGCCAGCCTTGGGTTAAATGGTCCAGGTTTATACGAGCCAATTCACGGGTCAGCCCCAGATATAGCCGGCAAAGGAATAGCTAACCCAATCGGTACAATTCTTTCCGCTGCCATGCTTTTGCGGCACTCGTTAGGTTTGTTTGTCGAGGCAGATGTAATCGAGAAAGCTGTCGACGAAACGATTACAGGTGGAGCGCGCACTAGTGACCTGGGCGGTAATTTAAGTACTCGCCAGATGACCAATGAGGTCATTTCGCATATTTTAAGCCAATGACAAATTTGGGTTATGTTCATATTTCATAGATGGTGCAATTATTATTTGGTCCGGGTGCTAATTCCAGCATAAGTATTGATGAATATCCCGATTTGCAATAATCTTGAAAAGCACCATAAAAAACCAGGCAAAAAGGAGAAATTATTATGGGAATGGAATCTAAATATATCTGGATGGATGGCAAACTTGTTGATTTTGAAAAAGCTACTATCCATTTTCTGACCCCTGCGTTGCATTATGGGGCAGCTGTGTTTGAAGGGATCCGAGTCTATGAGACGGACAGGGGGCCCGCGGTATTTCGTCTTAAGGAACACGCCGAACGTTTGATTGAGTCTGCGGAAATTTTCGGTTTCAGAAATCTAATCATCACCTCAAAAGATGTTATAGATGGGTGCAAGGCAGTTGTAAAAGCAAATGAGTTTAAAAGCTGTTATGTTCGGCCACTTTTATATCTGACTGGTGGGGGTTGGAACCTGAATGTCGATAATGGACAGGCTGCATTGTAAATTGCAGCGTGGGAATGGGGCAATTATTTGGGCGAAGAGGCCATCGCTAAAGGAATTCGGGCTAATGTTTCATCTTTTACCCGCCATCATGTTAATGTGAATATGACTAAATCAAAGGTATCTGGAAATTATGCTAATAGTTTTCTGGCGAAGACGGAATCTGTAAGATTGGGTTTTGATGAAGCCATTTTGCTCGATCCGCAAGGGTATGTTGCCGAATGTACTGGCGAAAACATCTTCATTGTTCGAAAAGGAAAAATCTATACTCCGTCCACTGCACCTGTCCTGGAGGGCATCACGCGATCATCAATATTTAGGATTGCAACAGATTTGGGATTAGAAGTGAAGGAGCAGCCGATCAGTCGTGATCAACTGTACTCCGCAGACGAGGTTTTTGTTTGCGGGACTGCTGCGGAATGTATTGGCCTTAGCGAGATTGATTTCCGGAAAATTGGTGAAGGTGTTACAGGTCCAGTGACTCGATCAATTCAACAAGTATTTCATAATGCTATTCGAGCGAAAGATCCTCGTTATGAGGAATGGTGCGATTTTATAGAATAATTGCCCCTTGACTTATCAATCACCCTGGCATAAAATACGGCTCATTATGAGAGAAAACATGTATTCACCTATGGCCCCACAATATTTTGCGTATTACTTTTATTACGGTTCCCGACTCCCGGTTACCGGTGGTGGCGCTTTGGTATAAGGTGAAGAACCTTCATACTCACAAAGAGCGAGCCAATCGGCTTGCTCTTTTTATTTAGGAGGCATTATGAGTATTCGCGGTATCCGAGGGGCAACAACTGTAGAATCTGACCAACCTGATGTTATTATAGCTGCCACACAGGAAGTGTTGGCAGCCATAATCCAGGTAAATCCGAATTTACAATCAAGTGATGTTGCCTCGGCCTTTTTTACCGTAACTGAGGATCTTGTGTCTGTCCATCCGGCACAAGCTGCTCGGAAAATGGGTTGGAGCATGGTACCGATGATGTGCGCCAAGGAAATCCCTGTCCCGGGGAGTTTACCTCGGTGTATAAGAGTGTTAATTCATTGGAATACCGACATTGAACAAAAGGATATTAAGCACGTATATTTGCATGATGCCGTAAAACTTCGTCCCGATCTCGTTAGCGCATAAAAGGAAAAATTATTATGATGATAATTATGAATAGCAATGCTACTCCGCAACAAGTGGAACATGTGATTGAACATATAAAGGCAGCCGGGTTGGCCGTCCATTTGTCACAGGGTATCGAAGCTACGATCATTGGCGCTATTGGTGAAACCCACAATATACCAACGGAACAATTCGAAATCCTGGACGGTGTTGATATCGTAAAAAGGATTACGCAACCATTTAAGCTGGCTTCTCGTCAGTTTCATCCTGAGAATTCAGTTTTCCAGCTTGGCAGTCTCAATGTGGGCGAGGACGAGATAGCGTTAATTGCCGGGCCGTGTTCTGTGGAATCACGGTCTCAGATACTTGAGACGGCTCTGGCTGTCAAAGAAGCCGGGGCTAATGCGCTGCGAGGCGGTGTTTTTAAACCACGCACTTCACCTTATGCTTTTCAGGGGCTTGGCGAGCAAGGTCTTGAATATCTCGCTGAGGCCAGAGAGCTGACTGGGTTGCCTATTGTTGCCGAAATCATGTCGCAGACCCAGCTTGAGGTTATGGTTAAGTATGTTGATGTTTTGCAAGTTGGTGCGCGCAATATGCAGAATTACAATTTATTGAGGGCCATTGGAGAAACCCGGACACCTGTGCTTCTCAAGCGTGGACTGAGTGCGACGATTGAAGAATTGCTTATGTCAGCCGAATACATTCTCTCTGGAGGAAACAAAGATGTCATTCTCTGTGAGCGTGGGATCCGTACTTATGAGACATCGACCCGTAATACAACCGACATAAATGCCATTCCAGTCCTTAAGAATCTAACTCATCTCCCTGTGATCCTTGATCCATCCCATTCGACAGGTTTTTCTGATTATGTTGCCGCAATTGCTCGTGCTGCGATTGCAGCAGGTGCTGACGGTTTGATCGTTGAAGTGCACCCAGATCCAGCGCATGCTGTTTCAGATGGTAAACAATCACTTCGACCAGAAAAATTTGCGGCAATGGTCAAGCAAGTTGGCCAAATAGCACAAATTATGGGGCGTAGTATTACACCGGTCCACAATATTCATTCACCCAGTAAGTAAGGAGCCACATTATGATGATCATCATGAATCCGGGCGCTAGCAAAGAACAAGTCGCTCACGTTATTGCCCATATTGAAGAGAATAATCTTTCTGCGCATGTAATTGAGGGCGTTGAACAAACAATTATTGGGGCAGTTGGCGAAAGCCATTCAGTTCCCAAGGAAGTCTTTGAGGTTTTGCCTGGCGTGATGAGTGTGACCCGAATTTCTCAGCCTTACAAATTGGGTTCTCGCCAATTTCACCCAGGAAATTCAATTTTTCCTCTGGATGGATTTTCGGTTGGTGGTAACGAGATTGCAATTATTGCTGGGCCGTGTTCGGTTGAAAGCCGAAGTCAGCTGCTAGAAATCGCTCAAGCAGTCCACGAGGCTGGTGCGAATGCATTGCGTGGAGGTGTTTTTAAGCCTCGTACGTCTCCATATGTTTTTCAAGGCCTTGGTGAAGATGGTCTTGAATACTTGGCTGAAGCTCGTGAGTTGACTGGAATGCCAGTGGTTGCTGAAATCATGGCGGTTTCCCAAATTGATGTAATGGTAAAGTATGTTGATGTATTGCAAATAGGTGCTCGGAATATGCAAAACTACAACCTTTTGCGTGCAGTTGGCGAAACGCGTACAGCGGTATTACTTAAACGTGGGCTTTCTGCCACGATTGAAGAATTATTGATGGCTTCAGAATATATATTGAGTGGAGGAAATACACGAGTGATGCTCTGCGAGCGTGGGATCCGTACTTTTGAGACGGCTACCAGAAACACAACAGATATCAATGCAATTCCTGTATTGAAATCTCTCACTCATCTGCCTGTAATTCTGGATCCGAGTCATTCGACAGGCGATTCTGCATATGTTGCTGCAATTGCTAAGGCTGCCATCGCAGCCGGTGCAGATGGTTTGATCATAGAAGTTCACAATGACCCGGTTCATGCTCTTTCTGATGGGCGGCAATCGCTGACTCCAGAAAATTTCGCCAAGTTGGTGAAACAAGTACGAGCGATCGCTGAAGCTGTGGATCGTAGCCTGATTTCCACCCATAGCGTTAATTAGGCTGGCTTTTCTGGGAGATCGTGGGATGATAAGAATATGAGCGAGAGCGAAGATTTTGTTTTACTTCACGCAAAAATCGCGATCATCGGTTTGGGTTTGATGGGCGGGTCCTTGGCGTTGGCGCTCAAAGGGAAGTGCGCAGCATTATACGGCATCGATCCCGATACATCTACTCGCGAACTAGCTTTGCGCCAGGATATTGTCGACGAAGCTGGTGCGGATGCGGCAAACTACCTTTGCAGGGCAGATTTGGTGGTCCTGGCTGCGCCTGTGCCACAAATCCTTTCAATCCTGGAACAGCTGCCAGAGCTCACGCCAAACGCTTGTATCGTTCTTGATCTCGGTTCGACAAAAGTGGAAATTTCAAAAAAGATGAACGCATTGCCGGAGCGTTTTGACCCAATTGGAGGTCACCCAATTTGCGGCAAGGAGCGCCTTTCGCTTGAAAACGCCGATCGAACGTTATATTATTCAGCACCATTTTTATTAACTCCCCTCATGCGTACTTCTTCGCGGGCCTTGATTGCAAGTGAACAAATAATTTCTGCGATTGGCGCAAAAGCCTCAATTCTAAGTGCTACTGAGCATGATCGTATCCTTGCTTTTACCAGTCACCTGCCTTTTTTGATTTCATCTGCCTTGGCGCTAGCAACTCCGCAGGATGTCTCCCCTTTTGTTGGTCCTGGATTTCGTTCTGCCAGTCGGCTTGCAGGAACTCCCGCAAGCATGATGCTTGGAGTTGTATTAACAAACCGCGAAAATTTATTGGCAGCCCTGGAACGTTTACAAGATGAGCTTGCGATTTTTACGTCTGCGATTGCTGAGAATGACATTGAAGCGTTGCAGGTTAGCTTATTTTCAGCCCAAAGTGCCTACTATCAATTGACCGGGACAAAATAATAGTGGACAGCATCTTGATACTTCCAATCAATCATGAACTAGATGCAACAATTCGAATTCCAGGATCGAAATCGCTAACGAATCGAGCATTGATGATCGCTGCATTAGCGGACGGTCCTACTCGCCTGACAAACGCGTTGTTTTCGGATGACTCGCTTTATTTTGCAAATGCATTAAAGGATCTGGGTTTTCATATTGATCTTAACCTTGAGAAAAAGGAAATAGTTGTCACGGGTTGTTCTGGGGAAATACCTGTTAAAAAAGCGGAATTATTTATCGGAAATGCTGGAACTGCTGCTCGTTTTTTGAGCTCTTTCCTTACGCTTGGTAATGGGGAATATACCCTGGATGGCGATGCCCGAATGCGAGAGCGACCGATTGGAGATTTAATTTCATCATTAACGCAATTAGGCGCAAATATTAGCCCTCTATCACAGGCTCATCAAAACCCGATCGGATTATGTCCTCCAGTGAAAATAGTTGCGTCTGGTCTTCCCGGAGGCAGAACATCGGTAAATGGTGATATTTCCAGCCAATTTTTATCGGCTCTTTTGATGGTGGCTCCTTATGCCCAAACCCCGGTAGAAATCAGCGTATCGACTGAATTAAATTCCAAACCATACGTGGACATGACACTTGGCGTAATGGCTGATTTTGGTATTAGCATTCAGCGTAGCGAATATCAGAATTTTTACGTGAGTCGCGGTTCATATCGGTCTCTTAAAAATTATGTCATCGAACCGGATGCGTCAGCGGCTTCTTATTTCTTTGCGGCACCTGCAATCCTTGGCGGCAAAATTCGCATTGAGAATATTTCACTTGAGTCCAAACAAGGGGATATTGCTTTCCTAAATGTGCTGAAAGCGATGGGATGTACTGTCCACACGGATACAAATTATATCGAGGTAATTGGACCTTGTTCGATTAGTAACCTAAAAGGGGTCGATATTGATATGCGTGATATCCCAGATACGGCTCAAACATTGGCCGTAATTGCTCCGTTTGCATCATCACCAACACACATACATGGAATTGCTTCAGCGCGGATGAAAGAGAGTGATCGGGTTAGCGCTACTTGTGCTGAGTTGACTCGCATGGGTGTAAAGGTCGAAGAGTTTAACGATGGAATGAGTATTTATCCTTGCGACAAATTTACTCCTGCACAAATTCGTACGTATCAAGATCATCGTATGGCAATGGCATTTGCGCTAATGGGCTTGAAAATTTCTGGGGTAAGAATTGAGAACCCGGGTTGTGTTTCGAAAACCTTTCCAGAATATTTTGAAGTCCTGGATGGATTGCGATGCTAGTCTTAGGACTGACAGGCTGGCCGGTTAATCATAGCCTTTCGCCCGTACTCCATAAGGCTGCTTTGCGCGCAGTCGGGATCGATGGTGATTATCTTTTATTGCCAATTGACCCGTCGGAGCCCAGTAAATTAATTGATCTCTTGAATAAAGTGAGGAGTGGAGAAATTTCTGGTCTGAATGTTACAATTCCTCATAAGCAATCTGTTATTCAACTTGTGGACCAACTTACACCTTCTGCCAGCTCTATTGGGGCAGTCAATACGATCTATATGAAAGATGGTCAATTAGTTGGTCATAATACCGATGCACCTGGTTTCCTGGCTGATTTGAAGCAAAAAAATATAATTGATTTTCATTCAAAAAAAAGAGTTATCGTACTCGGTTCTGGTGGATCTGCCCGGGCAATCGTATGGGCTCTGGCTGCATTGTCGTCTCGAATAACTATAGCGTCACGCAAAATTGAGCAATCCCGGAAGCTTGGTGCTGAATTCAATCAGGAATTTACTGGATGTGAGATTCGTTCCACAACAATCGGTGTAAGTGCGTTGTCAGTTAAGCTGGATAATGTAGACCTTGTCGTAAATACCACACCAGTTGGTATGTTTCCAGACACCAATTATTCTCCATGGCCGGTTGGATTACCCTTCCCAGCAAATGCTTTTGTGTATGATTTAGTATATAACCCTCGACAGACTAATCTAGTTGAAAACGCTAGAAAAGCGGGTTTGGCGGCAGAAAACGGATTGGGGATGTTAATTGAGCAGGCAGCACTTGCGTTTGAGATTTGGACTGGAGTAAAGGCTCCGCGCGATGTAATGTATTCATCGGTTGGATAAAAAAACAGGTATCTGATCTGGGAATAGATTTTCATTTTTTGGCGGTGAAAATTAATTTTCAAGAAGACTAAATTGACAATGTCTGAATATATATCTGGTCTATGAAGCGGCAGTAATTACTCACGGCAGTCCAAGGTTAGATCTAATCATCATAACCATAGCCAATTAATGTAACCTAATCGATGGGCTGCCCCGCTAGCAGTAAATTTGCGAAGGGTTTTTCCGCCAATTAACTACAAATATTAATTCCCATCTATCTGGGTGCGCTACATCCATCTGCCGTATTTACTGTACAAGGTCCTAAATTGGATTGTCTCGTGGGTAAATACCATAAAGATTTTATTCCTGAGTACTGAAAACTAGGAGGAAGTGATGCCATTACGGTTTTTGACTGCTGGAGAATCGCATGGTCCGGCGTTAGTCACGATACTTGACGGAATGATAAGTGGCCTGCCTTTGGTACCCGAGGTGATTGATCGGGAATTGGCTCGAAGGCAAATCGGCTTTGGGGCGGGTGGAAGAATGAAAATTGAAAAAGACACTGTATTAATTTTGGGTGGCGTTTTAGATGGTCATACAACCGGTGCTCCCATTTCAATGCTCGTACAAAACGATGATCATATCAAATGGAAGGGAAAGCCGATCGCTGCACTGACTACACCCAGACCTGGTCATGCTGATCTTACCGGGGCCGTGAAATATGGTTACCGTGATCTTCGCCCAACCCTGGAGCGTTCTTCTGCTAGAGAAACAACGATGCGGGTAGCGGCAGGGGCTGTATGTAAACATTTTTTATCTCAATTCGGAATAGTGGTTGGTGGCTTCGTGCGAGCAATCGGGGAAATTTCTGCAGATTTGACGGGATTGTCTTATGACGAGTGTCTTGTTTTAGCTGAAAAAAATGATGTTCGTTGTCCTGATATAAAGGCCGCCGATTTGATGCGTGAGCGAATTGCTGCAATAATCCGTTCAAAGGATACACTTGGGGGAATTTTGGAGATTGTCGTACAGGGGATGCCGATAGGTTTAGGGTCTTATTCGCAATGGGACAAACGTCTTGAAGCGCGTTTAGGTTCGGCGATATTGTCGGTACAAGCAATGAAGGGCGTGGAGTTCGGCGATGCCTGGGAAAATGCGCGGATGCCGGGTACCAAAGCCCATGATGCGATCCTTGTTGATGATGATATGCTTATTCGGCCGACCAATCGTGCGGGTGGAATTGAGGGTGGTATATCAAATGGGCAGCCGTTGGTAATTCGCGTTGCCATGAAACCTATCGCAACAACCCTCACCCCTCAGATAACTGTTGATTTATCAACTGGCAGGCAAGGTCCGACTAAATATGAGCGTTCTGATTTTTGTCCAGTGCCACGGGCTGTGCCCATACTTGAAGCGATGGTTTCTTATGTCATCGCAGATGCATTATTAGAAAAACTGGGAGGTGACTCCCTTGGTGAAATCTTGCCACGTTATGAAGCGCTTCGGAAGTCAAAACTGTCTGATTTACCGATGGATAACATAGACCACGTGTTTTGGGATTGATATGCGCAAAATATTTCTTTATGGTCCTCCGGGTTCAGGAAAATCAACAATTGGCAGGCTTCTTGCCGAGAATTTAAATGTTCCATTTTTTGATACCGATGCTGAAATCGAATCAACTGCTGGGATGTCAATTCAACATATCATTACGGAAAGCGGAGAAACTGTATTCCGCGATCTTGAATCTGATTTAATTGCACAAATCTGTAACCCTGATTTAAGCAATCAAACAAAGGATAATTGGGGAATTGTTGCGCTTGGGGGTGGTGCGCTTCTTCGTGGAAAGAATCGTGAGCTCTGCGAATCAGCTGGAGTTATTATCTTCCTCGATTGCGATATATCGTTATTGATTTCTCGGCTTTCAACGGATTCCAAACAGCGCCCATTGCTTGCTGTCGATTTGCGAGCAAAACTACCCGCCATGCTCGATCGAAGAAAAGATCATTATGGGAGCTTCGAGATCCGGATCGAAACAACTTTTGAAGCGAATCAGATGTCAAATACTTCTGACAATTTGTTAGTAAAAAGTCCAGAGCAAATCAGCTGGGAAATTCAAAAGCTTTTGGGTCGGTACAATGTACGTGGAATGGGTAATGGGTATGATGTTATTGTGGAGCCAGGTGGGTTAGATAAGTTAGGGTCTATGCTGCTCGAGCGACAATTAGGTGGCCCAATTGCCATTGTCTGCGACGAAATTGTTGAGCATTATTATGCTGGTAGAATATTGGCCTCGATTGCCGCAGCAGGATATAAATCAAAAATTATCGTTATAAAATCTGGTGAAAACAATAAAACATTGGAGACGGTGGCTAGCTTATGGCGGGAGTTTTTAGTTTCCGGGCTTGACAGAAAAAGTACTGTAGTTGCTCTGGGTGGTGGAGTTGTAGGCGACCTGGCAGGATTCGCCGCGTCTACCTTTATGAGAGGCTGTCGGTGGGTCGTCGTTCCAACAACCCTGTTATCCATGGTCGATGCCAGCCTTGGTGGAAAGACTGGCTTCGATCTGCCCGAAGGCAAGAATCTCGTCGGGGCTTTTTATTCACCTAGCATGGTTTTGGCTGATCCTGAAGTTTTATCGACTTTGCCAGATGACGAACTCAGATCTGGCCTTGCCGAAGTAGTAAAGCATGGAATAATTTCAGACCCGGAGTTATTCGAATTTTGCTCAAATGGATTTGCTTCTATCAAAAAGGAGTTGCCCGGAATTGTTCGAAAGGCAATGGCGGTGAAGATTCAAATCATCGGCGCTGATCCTTTTGAAACTGGGATACGAGCATCGCTTAATCTTGGGCATACAGTTGGGCATGCAGTAGAAATTGCTAGTCATTTTCAACTGCGCCATGGGGAAGCAGTTTCCGTTGGTATGGTAGCGGAAGCAAGGCTGGCTGAAAAGCTAGGCTTAACAGAAAACGACACAGCAATTGCTGAAAAAATCAAGACCGTTTTGTCGGCAATTGGTCTTCCGACAGAAATACCGACCAATTTATCACGTTCAAATATTATTCAAGCTATGAAGCTCGACAAAAAAAAGGAGCTTAGTGTGGTTAAATTTGCTCTTCCGGTTCGGATAGGCCAAGTGAAAACTGGCGTTGTTGTGACTGATTTGGAGTTGGCGATATGAAGATATTGGTCTTGAATGGCCCAAATTTGAATTTATTGGGAACCAGGGAGCCAGGAGTGTATGGCAATATTGATCTCGAAGAAATTAATCGCAGGGTCATAGAATTTGGTGCCAACATGAATGTGGAAGTTAAATGTTCTCAGTCAAACCATGAGGGTGTTTTGATCGATGGTCTTCATGACGCACGTTCATGGGCTGCTGGGGTTGTTATTAACCCCGGTGGTTTGACCCATACATCGGTTGCCTTACGTGACGCAATTGCGGGGATCGCTATTCCTGTTGTTGAAGTACACCTTTCCAACGTCTATGCGCGCGAAGAATTCAGGCATAAGTCATTGATTTCTGCGGTTTGCGTCGGGAAAATCAGTGGATTTGGATGGCATTCGTATTTACTTGGCTTGCAAGCCATAGTAGATGTAATAAAAGCTAATTGAACCGCCCAAAAAATAAATGTTGTTGATTTCTAATATGCTAATTATTTTTTACCACGTGCAGCTTGGGCAGGTAGTAATTCCCGCAGATTTTTCGATCCGTTTGTACATCGTTACATTGGTAAATGGTTCGTCCAATATGCCGTCGTGTATCGCCCAAGATCTGAGGCGGATACTGTGTGCTGCTTCTTTTTCTCGGAATGGTGAACTAGCATTGAGTAATTTATTTAGATTGCCACTTTCTGAAAAGCCAGACTCGATGCTTTCCATTAGTTTTCTGCCGATTTGATAATTGAAGCCATAACGCTCAAAAATCACTGCGTTGTGGTAATAAAGTGGCTCTACGAAGTAAATATCATGGCCCAGGCTGGATACAAAAACTTCAAAAGCTGATATTGCTTGAGAGAGTAATCTCAAACCATGCCTTACCTGTCCAGGTGCAAGGTTTGCTTGCAGGGCTGCTTGTTCAGCAGAAATATTTCGTCGCATAGTTCCAAATCGTGTTGTTGTGCCATCTGGCAAACGATCAACATCAAAACGTTCGGAATCAGGGTTATTTAAGATGTACAGCAGGATGTGGATTTGGCCATTGATTGTATCCGTAAGGTGGCCATAGAGAATTGGATCTGGGAATCGAGGTTCGTGGAATAAATAAATTTCTACATCGGATGAACCAGGTTCGTATTTGAAACGAAGAAAATTTTCACTTCGTATCGAATTTAATGGCGGAATGTCAAATTTTTCCAGCAATTCTTTTGGAATGGCACGACTGTATATCTCGCGCTTTGCTGAATCGGTTAGTAAATTAATTCCACCGATCGTAGAAGGGGGCATGCGTTTCCTTTAGACTATTAGTCGCGGGTGTTTCTGGCAGATTCTCGTTCCTGGTCGCGCTTTGCTATCGATTCGCGCTTATCGTGCAGTTTCTTGCCTTTGGCAAGCGCAATTTCTATTTTTGCGCGACCATCTTTAATGTAAACTTTTAGTGGAACAATGGTGACGCCTTTCTGCCGAACATCATTCCACATTTTTCGAATTTCTTTTTTATGCAGCAGCAGCCGCCGCCGTCGTTTGGGTTCATGGTTAAAACGGTTGGCTTGCTCATACGGGGCAATATGAGCCTCAATGAGCCATGCTTCCTGCCCGTATTCAATGTCAATAAATGCTTCGGCTAAACTCATCTGCCCAGCTCGAATCGATTTAATCTCAGAGCCCTGTAAACAGAGTCCAGCTTCAAAATGTTCGAGCAGAAAATATTCAAAACCAGCTTTTCGGTTGGTCGCGACGATTTTTATATTATCTTGGGTCATAGTTTTAAAGATTGTAACATGATGATTGGAAATTGTGCGTAGTCTATTTTATCCCTATTTTTATTGTTACCCCCACTTTAATATAGCAATACCTGCCAATCCTCGGAAAAGCCCAAAGAATAGAAGCGCAATTGGCAGACTGATGGTACTTGCTATCAAGGGACCTAAAAGGGAGCCAATTAAAATGGAAGCATTTAATACTATGTTGTACCAGGCAAGATGAGATGAACGGTCTTTTTCAGGACAGTTTTCGATCACATAATTAGTGGAGGCTCCTCCAACCAGTGCCCACGCCAGGCCGCCAACGATGGAAACTACATAATACTGCCAAACCAGGCTGGAGAGAGCCAGTAAGGCGGGATATACGGCCATGCCTACAACCCCCCATCCAGTAACATCTTTATGCCCAAGCTTTCCAACCAATCTATTTAATTGGGTTGAGCCGATCAAGACGGTAAAATAAAATAACGCAGTACCAATTCCTAAATTCAGATCAGAAAGTTTTAGATATCTGACAAAATATAAAGGAAAAACGGGTAGAGCAAGATACTGTGCTATGTGAAAGATCATCATTACTATTAAGGTAGATCGAAATTTCGTAGCTAAGACATCGATACGAATTGCGGTTAGCCAGACTGGAAACCCTCTCGGGTTTGGTTCCTTGTGAATTGAAAAAGTTGTGGTGATTGGATGCGATATCACAGCGGGAACGGGCTTTATGAAGTATAAATGGTAACTACTCATTGCCCCACCTACGAATCCCATAAAGAAGACGATTTGATAGTTGAGCGGGAATAAAATGTGGTCGAGAAAATAACCACATGCCAATGACGTGATCATGAACATCACAGAAAATACAATATTGCGCCTACCTGCTACCAACGCACGCCATTCGACTGGCACAGAATCGGCGAAGAGCGCACTAGATCCAACCGAAAGCGCTACAAATGGAATTCCCATCAGCAAACTGAGCAACACAAGAACCCAAATCTGTTCTTTGGCGTTCAGTAACCAAGGGATAGGAATGTAAAAAAGAAAACCAAGCCGGTAAACAATAGATGCCCAGAATACAGAGTGGGTTCTTCCTGGTTTATCCAACCAACGTCCTGCTGGTAAGGCGAAAATTAGGCTGACTAGAGCCGTTGTGGCTCCAAAAAGCCCAATCTGAACGCCCGTAGCTCCTATGCGTGTAGCATAAACAGTGATGAAGTTAATCGCGGAGCCACTCAGGACTCCGAACCAGGCTATATCAAAATAGAGATGAGCAAAATTGGTCCGGTATCTTTGTGGTAAATTGGAAGTATTTAATTGACTCGAAGAAGATTTCATAGTTAATCGAAAATGGTTTTCTAAAAAAATAAAAAGCTCTGTCAATCGCCTCACGGCGAAGCGCAGAGCTAGATGATCTTATACCAAAGCAAGTTACGTTACTTCATGTCAGCAATTACTTTTCGGATCACAATATCTAATAAGATTGGGTCAATCTGGCCGGGTAAGCGAGAAATTACAGCTGCTTTTATCCGATGAACAAGGACCTCTTGTTGATTATCTTCAGGATGGACATTCGGCTTAATCCGATTTGGTGTTATGCCATATTTGAACATACGCTCACGTGCCAAGTCAGTTAATACCACATTATCGTGGATGTCAATACTTGTTGCGCCGCGTGCATTCAGATCATCTATATCGCGTTCAGTGTAGAATATTTTAGGCATATTACCTCACCGAAAATCATAGTTTTATTATTTACTGGTGCGCCCTTCGATGTTTTCAATGGCTGATACTGCTGCGTTACGGGCAGTCAGGATCTCGGCTTCAGAGCCGGAAAGCCACATACGTCCGAAACGTCCTACGGAAGAGACGTGCAAAACTTTTATGTTTGATCCTTTTTCAGCCTCGTTTAATGCAAAATTGATATATGCAGCGGGCGCACATTCCAAGACCAGCATTGTTTCACCAGGGACAATCATGCTGCCGCGACGAAACCGGTTTAATAACTGTGCTTGATAAGGATCAACGTTGGTAATGATTTGTACTGATGCTAGCTCTGGTTTGACCCGGTCTTCAATTTTTAGGCCAATTCGTTCTAGAACAATCCGACCAGCTTCGATTACTTCTGACTGTGATCTGGAGTGTACTTCGAACATCCCAAATTCGCGTTCGACGATCTGAGCTCCTGGTTTTGCTTCGGTTGCTTTGACGGCAATATCTACGAGGCGAAATACCTCATTGCCAGGAGCCACTTCGATGTAGAGAGCGGCCATTCCTTCGGTTGGTAGGTCGCCCTGGGTTACAGTCCCAACAAATGCTGCATACTGGGGTTGCATGCGGTCTATGTACGAATAACAGCGTAATGAAAATTGATCGCCCATTAACTAACTCCTTTAATTATGCATCGCAATCCCCAGAGGTGTTACAAATAGCGGGCTTCCGGGAACGCTTGTTGTGATTCCTGTGTATTCTTGAACAACTTTATCCATTCCAGGATAGGCGCAACTTCCACCAACTAGATAAAGATTTTTAACGTTATAGCCTTGCACATGTCGTTTAATAATGCTTCCAACCTTTTCCATTACGGGTCTAACGACTGGTAACAGTTGGTCCTGTTGTTTCGAATCTTTCTTCAATTCCTCTGCTTGTTCAAATGATAGATTTTTGGCACCCGCGATAACCAATGAAAAATGAGTTCCGCCAGTAGGTTCATCTGCAGTATAAACGACTTTCCCATTTTTTATTACAGCAATCCCAGTTGTGCCTCCGCCTACGTCCACAATAGCTCCATCTTTAATTTGAAGAACGTTATTTGCCGCACTTGGTTCATCTATCAAACCTGTGCAATCCATTCCAGCTGCCTGTAATACGTTTGCAGTTGCCCGAACTTCAGCCTGAGCTACTCCAGGGGGATAGGAAGACGACGCAGATTTCAATTCGAAACCAATTTTACTTTCCAGCTCCTGTTTCATTCGGCGTAGGAGCGAAACTGCGCCAACAAAATCCACAACCAAACCATCTCTGACGATTTGGGCAAATTGATATGCCCCGGCAATCGGTTGGTAGTATTCATTGAGAACAATTATTACCGTATATGCTGTGCCCAGATCGACACCCACATGAAGGGTACCGGGATATTCCCGATAGGATGACTCCATCTCGAGATTTGACTGCCAGCCAATCACGCGCCCATTCATTACATTGTCAGTTCTTGTAAGTAGTTCAATCAAATTTGGGTTCATTAATGTGTCGATTTCTAGTCATAATTTCGATCTTTATATCTCGATGATGACCAATTATTCAGTAACCTTCCAACCTAATTTTCCAATCTGGAAATAAAGTTCCAGAACATAGATAGCCGACGAAAGGCGATTGAGTGCATGAACAAGACTAGTGCCTACTCCAGATCGATCAGAATCGGTCGGAGAAAATGCTTGAAGAGCAATTATTTCAACCTCGCGAGAGTGTGACCGAAGCATGTTTAGCCAGTGTAATATCTCGTGATTATAATTGCCCGGAACAAGGTGAGGTACACCCAGATATTTATCAGGCCAATGAGAAATATCGTGTAACTGTTCTTCATTTTTTCCCATCATTATCAAATTTGACACTGGACGCAAGTTATATTCGGCGCTAATTATTTCTCGGCAATAGGCAGCGAGAGTATCAAGATTCAGAGCGAGTTCAGGCAGCTCAAAGCGCCTGGCAATGGAGGCAGTCAACATTACTAAAGAGTGTAAACTATCTACTCGTCCTCGGAATATTAGTCTGGGACTATTTTTAGGTCCAAAATGACCAGCGTCAATTTGGGTCATGTGATCGGGCTTTGTAAAAAGGCTCTGGCCACACTCATAGCAAACTGGTACCGGACCGGTCAGTACTACCGGGAATGCCCCTGGTTTATCCCACCCTTGACCCATATTTGTGGGTTGGCCAGCGATTAGATTTGTGCTCGGGTTGTCATTCGTATCATAAAGGATCTTGATTTCCTGGGCTCTGATGAAATCCATTGCTGAAGCCGAAAATCTTGTGCCAGCTGGAAAGATTGGAAGTTTTCCTTGCCCATTTTTCCAGAATTCGCGGAGTTCGCTCTCCGTAAAGACAGTCATCCTAGTTCATTCCAGTTTGCCGGAAATGCAACATAAACAAAACGAACTTTGCTGGGGGTGCTAAACGTGATACTGGAACCTTTGGGAATGAAAATAATATCTCCCGGTTTGCCATGAACCGCAACATTGTCACGAGTGATGATAAGCTCGCCATCGATAACGATATCGATTTCATCGTAAGATAATTTCCATGGAAACACGCCTTGATCCAAGGTCATATAGCCTGTTGCCATAGTTGAGCCGTCCAAGGATGTAACCACATCTTTGAGGCGCACGTTAGTTCCTGGAGTGGCTAAGCCTTCGCCAAAAGGGTCCAAAATCACACTTCCACCAAGTACCAATTTCAAAGGTGGTAGAGGTATAGGAGGACCCAATGGCGACGACGGGATCTCGGATATTCGGGGAAAATTTGTAGAGTTTTCCCGAATCATGCGTACGCCTAGTTCACGCGCAACATCGACAGCCTCAGGCGTAATAATATCGTCAGGACCAAGCACCAGTAAATCACCCTTTTGCTCGCGTCCTATGCGCTGGATATCAACTGCGGTAAATAATTGTCTTGGCATAACTTAACCATGATTAATTACCGTCCTTTGGGGACGGTATACTAACCAGATTTAGAAAATCTACTTGCCCGACTTGCCGCCGAATGATCCCTTGGTTTGAGAAGGAAGAATCACTTCAACATCTGCGTGGGGGCGTGGAATGACGTGAACCGATACTAATTCTCCAACACGCTTGGCGGCGGCGGCGCCAGCATCGGTGGCTGCTTTTACAGCACCAACATCGCCACGTACCATTACAGTTACAAACCCACCACCGACATATTCGCTGCCGATCAGGGTTACGTTGGCGGCCTTAACCATTGCATCGGCGGCTTCAATTGCACCGATTAAACCTTTGGTCTCGACCATTCCGAGCGCAATCATGGAAACGTCTACTGGCATGGCTATCTCTCCTTATTACATAATTGGGTGGTTAGAAACGGAGGGTTATATTCTCCGGATTCTACTTATTTAATTCCGCGAGTACTCTGCGGACTATTTCATCAATTTGGATATTCGCAGCGCCTGTTGTTTGCTGGGTTGCGGCTATTTTTATATTCAGTTGCGCGGGCTCGTCGGTGGAGCCAGGCAGCATTGCAGGTTCTGGAGGCGGCGTGATTTCATAAGCCAGGCGCTTAATATTATATAGGTGGTGGACAGTAATGTTGTCACCTGTGATAGCGCCGCCTACCCCGCCAGAGCCAAGAGTCATAGACGGCATAACTCCCGTTGTGTAGCCAGTGGCACCCAGGGTGCCCATTGTATTTACCAGTATGCGGAATACAGGTTTTTCCAAACCGAATCTCATAATGACTTTTTCATCTTGAGCATGAATAACCAACGAGTGCCCTCGTCCGCCATATTCGATCAATTCCAGGCTGCGTTCACAGCCGGCTTCCCAGCCATCTGTTTCATACCAGCCAAGAACGGTTGTCAGTTTTTCGCCTGAAAGTGGTTCACCTGGCCCGACATTTCTCAACCTCGCAACCAGAATTCGGGCAGTTGATGGTACGGTTATTCCGCACATTTGGGCTAATTGTTGTGGACTCTTTCCCACAGATTTTGGATTTGGGAGATGGCCAACAAATAAAATTCCAGCAAGGGCCCTGGCTTGCTCTTCGTTGACAAAATAGGCACCTTCGGCTTTCATTAATTCTTCGAGTTGAGCGGCAATTGGTTTATCGGCGATGACAGCTTGTTCTGTGGCGCAAATTACTGAATGATCAAAGGCTTTTGACGCAACGATATACTTTGCAGCTTTTTGCAGATCAGCAGAGCGATCGACGTAAACAGGTACATTGCCGGGCCCGACACCATAGGCAGGCTTGCCAACAGAATGTGCAGCTCTGACCATATCTGATCCACCAGTGGCCAGAATGACAGCAATATATTTGTGTTTCATCAGTTCTTGGGTACCTGGCAGGCTGACCTTTGTCATACAGGAAATTAACCCTTTGGGCATGCCTGCGCGTTCTCCGGCTTCACGCATCAACCTGGTTGTTTCGGCGCAGCATTTTGCAGCAAATGGGTGCGGAGCAATCACTATGCCATTGCGTGCTTTTACCGAAATTAATATCTTGTACATCGTGGTCGAAGTAGGATTGGTACTGGGGGTGAGAGCTGCTACGACACCCATCGGCCAGGCTATCTCAAAAATCTTTTTATCTAAATCCTGTTGAATTATTCCTACGGTCGGAATATCTTTTATTGCTTGCCAGAGTATCTTTGAAGAAAGGATATTTTTTAGTGTTTTGTGCTCAGGGACACCGTAGCCAGTTTCTTCTACTGCCATTCGACCCAGGCGTTCAGATGCAGCAAATGCAGCTTCAGACATAGCCTGGCAAATGCGGTCAACTTCAGCCTGTGATGCATGAATGAACTGCTTTTGTGCATCACGAGCAGCCTTGGCGAGGCTGCGTGCTTCTTGAATGGATAGCAGGTCGAGATCAATATCAGACATATTCTCTCCAGCTAGTATTTGATCGGATCGCGTGCAATTTCAAGGACCATTTCGCGAAATGCAATTGTCGCGGCCTTACAAGCGGCTTGGTCGCCGGTCAACATGACTCCCATGTAATTTGTTTCAGATGGCGGCATTGTGAGGGAAGCAATCGACGTCGCTGAAGATTTTAAGGCTGCATCCAATGCGACCAGACCTTCCATAGGAGGTGCGATTAGGTAAGCAATCGGAGCCCCCAGTGGGATGTTGCAAACCTGTGATAGGTAGGAACCGGTTCGCGAAATGAGGTGAGAAAAAAATGCAATCGAGCCGTTTTCGTTGGCGGAATACCAAATAGCCTCGTTTTTCATATAATTAAGGGCAGCGCTCAGCCCCGCCCTTACCTCGGCAGGGTTCGGTCCGGCAATGATGGCCATAATTTCACCAGAAAGTAGACCCGATGCGTGCGCTGCACCTGCATAAAATGAATGGGCATAAACAACTTCTACGTCTGCCATTTTTGTGGCTTCGTCAATCGAAACGTAAGTTGCATCATCGTTATCGGCCGTAATTAAGCCGATTGAATGCTGATCTGGCCTGAGCTTAAGCTGCTCTGCAAAATTTGGATCTACGTTAGGAATAAGTCGGACTGACAGCGGGTTTGCAAAAATCGGGTCAAGAACGCCCATAAAGCATCTCCTCTTGATTAAAAACGAATAATTAGGCAGTTGCTAATTTTAATTTAACGCCAGATGCTTGGTGTTGGCGCATTTTTTGGGCGATTTGCACAACAAATGCCCCAGCTTCGAGTGGATTCGTTCCGCCGTTTTCAAATATGTTGCAAACCACATCCCGGTCGGCATCGCTATCACCGTATTTGGGCTTGAAACCCATGTACGCACTCATGCTTTCGGCTCTGCCAAGGCCAGGACGTTCTCCAATTAACAGAATTACAACATCTGGCTGGATAGATTCGCCGATATCATTCATTACGCCAACGCGACAGTATTTCACGTGAAAAGGGGTTCCAAAAGTCAAGCCAGCTGCCTGGACACCTTGTTTAAGAACAGGGAAAATTTGGCGTAGATTCGCTTCGATTGCCGCTGCGCTTAGGCCATCACCCACAACAAGTTGGACATTCGGTTTTTTTACACATTTTTCTGAAATTATTCGCTTTGCTTCATCATTTAATTGGCGCCCAAGATCAGGTCGGAGGAGAAATTGTTCTTTTCCTCCAGTTATTTTTGTCTGGACGGTGAATAATCCAAATTCAGCTAGCAGATCAGGATAAATATCGCGGTAAAGAGCATCCTGCGTAACAGCATGATCTCCCTGGAATAACAAGAGTGATGCTGTCTTGTAGCGTGGCCCTGAGCGTCCGACACCGATACGGGCAGTGGTAGAGCCAATAAGCTCCCTGAGCGCCGCGGGGTCGATCGGATTATTGGTGCGGGGTTTGTACCTGTTTTCATCAATGGTTGGATCAGATAAATCAATGGTCAGGTTGTTTATGACGTGCGAAGGAAGAATGCCATTTAATGGTTTCTGTGAAGCCTGAGATGGAGCCGCTACTGAAGGTACTTCCACTTTTGTTTGGTCAGCCAAAATAGTTGGAGTTGGGGCTTGCAAGCCTGAGACGGCTCCTGCAGCTAACAACTGCCGGACAACGGCTTCCACAATTTCATTAAGTTTAGTGTCATCCATTTTTCCATCTCCAATTGGTTGTAGCTGAATAATACAGATTATTTCTGCTTAGTGCTATTAGCGTTTAAGGAAAAAGGTGGGATCTCCTGCCTTATCTGTGAGAATACCATCTTTCATCAGCCCAAGCTCAACCATCCAATTTTCAAACTCTTCAGCAGGTCGGGCTTGAAATAATTGGCGCAGTGTTTGTGCGTCATGATACGATGTGCACTGGTAAGACAGCATTGAATCGTCGCCCATTGGCACGCCCATAAAATAGTTGCATCCTGCTGCCATTAGCATTACCGCCAGATTTTCAATGGCATTCTGGTCGGCACTGGCGTGATTAGTGTAGCAAGCATCAACGCCCATTGGTATGCCGGTTAGTTTACCCATAAAATGGTCCTCAAGGCCAGCTCGTTGAATTTGCCTGGCATCGTAAAGATATTCTGGCCCGATGAACCCAACGACTGTGTTGACCTGGAAAGGGTTCCACCGTTTGGCTAGCCCATAATTTCTTGCTTCAAGGGTAAGCTGGTCCCAGCCGTTGTGTGCTTCTGCTGAAAGTGCAGAGCCCTGGCCTGTTTCAAAATACATAAAATTGGGACCGGTTGGAAAGCAGTATTTTTTAGCTAGAGCGTAAGCTTCATCGAGCATTCCTACAGAGATCCCGAAGGAATCGTTTCCTTTTTGAGATCCGGACAAGGATTGGAATACCAACCCTACAGGAGAGCCAGATTGCATACATTTCATTTGAGTTGTAACGTGGGCAAGAATGCAATTTTGCGTGGGGATGCCCCATGTCTTTATGACTCCATAGGTCATGTCAAGAAGACGGGCAACAGAAGAGTACGAATCGTCTACCGGATTGATTCCAATAACAGAGTCTCCGGATCCATAAGACAAACCTTCGTAAATTTCGGCACGAATTCCTTCCGGAGAGTCGGTTGGATGGTTCGGTTGCAGCCTGCTTGATAGGGTGCCTGCCGCGCCAATTGTATTGTTGCAATGAGCAATGACTCGCATTTTACTGGCTGCGAACATGAGGTCGAGATTGGACATGAGCTTAGTTACCGCAGATATCATTTCTGCCGTAAGACCGGTTGAAATTCGCCGGATCATTTCGGTGTTGGTTGTGTCTGCCAGCAACCATTCCCGAAATTCACCAACTTTCCAACTTTTAATCTCATTATAAATCGTTTCATTTACGCCGTCTTGAATGACGCGGGTCACTTCATCCTGTTCGTAAGGCACAGCAGGAGTTTCGCGAAGGACACTCAGCTGTACTTCAGCTAAAACAAGCCGAGCCGCAATTCGTTCTGCTGCGGTCTCTGCAGCGACACCAGCCAAGCGGTCTCCAGACTTCTCTTCGTTCGCTTTACCCATTAGGATGCGAATATCAGGGAATTCGTATGTTTTACCGTGTAGTTTTGTTCGTAGGAGCATAAAGGTCTCCAGGTTTCAAAATTCCCGATATGTTGTCCGGGTTTATAGTAATTTGCGTGAAGTTCTGCTAAAAAGCTGGTACCTGTGAAAATAAAATAGAGAATACAGATATGTAATAATATCAGGCATCTTTCAATTTAATGATAAAAGACCAAAGTTTTGATACTGAGAGGCACAACGCGACCGTCCATAAGCGGATGGCCAACATCAATGTAATCACCTTCCATAAGTCCTACTTGGTCAATTACCAGAAGTGATCTGGACGGAATGATGCCTTTGATGGTTTGTCCCAAAGCCTGCGCATAATCGCGTTCAATAATTATGATCAACGGCTTTTGCGATGGGATTAGTTTGGAGTATTCGCTAATGCCTGTCGCTAATTGTAAAAGAGCAGGATAGTCCAGAGTGGAGATCAAATCAATCGCTACCGCAAAATTATCTGTGTTGAGATCGATGTCCCAGCGAGTAACTGCATCTGAAATTGCGAGTACAACTTTTCCCGGTTCGAATTTTGTTTCCAGGATAGGGCGGATGACCGGTATGTTTCTGAGAGGAAGAATTTCTTTTTCAGCCCAAATTGTTGACCCAGAAAGTGTTACAGTTTGAGTACTGGCTCCAAGGACCGTTGCGCGTAGCGTTTCTGATGGAGGTAGAATTTCGTAAGTTTGAAGTAATGAATGAGTTCGAAGGGATTCTGCCAGTAGCGGTCCAATATCATTGTGAATAGTAAAATCGTTTATTTTAAAAATTGGTATCGGATTGTAGTAATAATGTCCAATGCCGCCTGAAAACATCACCACGGATCCCTTACCTGAAACTGTTGAAGGTGGTGTCAGGTACAACCTTTCCGCCAGGCGAGAATTTGTACCTTCGATTAGTTCAACAGTCATATCTGCCATTCTATTTGCAAAGCGCTTTAGATCGGGTAGGCTGGGCTGATCACCAATTGCAAACTGAAGTTTGCAATCTTCAATAATAATTCTGGCTGGATCAGCGATATGGCAAATTTTTCCGCTCTCGTGTTCAATCTCAATTATTCTTCCACCAAAGTTCATGGCAGCAGCAGCAAGGAATTTTCCGCTTCGGAATGAAACACTGTTAGCGCTTCCGCCGCCGATATCTACATTCGTTACAGTAGTATAGTGAGATTGGGAATATTTTGCCGCACCCGATCCACGTCCGGCAATCAAACTTTCGACATGAGGCCCGGCCACGCTGACCACAAACTCACCCGCCAATCCGGAAAGTGACTGAAGAATTTTGTCCGCATTTTTCTTTTTTGCGGTTTCACCTGTGATTATTACAGCCCCGGTCTCTACTTGATCTGGTGTAATGCCGGCTGATGCATATTCTTGGCGAACAATTTCAGTCAATTTTACTGAGTCAACCGTTTCGTTGTCTGCCAATGGTGTGAATACAATTGGGCTCTGATAAAGGACTTCCCGATCGGTAATTTCCATGCGAGGAATTTGACCTGGTCGGGCTACGTCGGTTAGCCTTAGGCGCGAAAATATTATTTGTGTGGTGGTTGTGCCTATGTCTAAACCAACTGAGAGCAGCGAGCGGGTTTCTGCCATGATTGTTTTTATTTTCCATCGGGAATTAAAATCCTTCAGGATATTTAAATTAACTCTTCCGATAGGTAACTTTGCCGCTCTCTTCGAGAGAGTCAATTACGCCAACAATAACGGCGTCAACAGGTGAATCCTTGGTGATTTGGGTATAGCGTGCTGATGAACCAGTTGTGATAAGAACAAGATCTCCAGCCCCGGCGCCGACTGTATCAACTGCAACGAAGGGTACGCCGGTTGGCCCCCCGGTCGTGTCCGATTCTCGTACGATGAGCAACTTACGCCCACTCAGGTTTTCGTCTTTGATAGTGGCAACTGTGGAGCCGATGACCAATGCTAATTTCATGCGTCCTCTGCCAACCGGTGTGAATGGAATGAAACGAACGTAATTTTATAGTGCTATTATAGCAAAGATACACAATTAATGTTGTTGTCTGTCCATTTGGCGGTGCAGATATCTTTTTAGTGAATACCACACCGCCAAATGGTAAATTAATTAATCGCCACCCTTGCTAGCAGCGGCCAACTCAGCCTCGATGCGGCGCAGCTCGGTTTCGGATGATTTCTTAGGACCTGTGAAATTGTTTTTCGCATAACCGAACCAATAGATCGTCAAAATTATCCCGAAGGATAACATCGACCACATCACCAATTCGTTGGGGGGCATAGCGAGCAAAACACAGATGAGAACCGTGTAAACAACTGCAATAAAGTTTAATATGGGGCCCCAGCCTCTCAGAGTCCAGGGGGCATTTTCTGGAGTTGTGAACTCGCCCTTCTTGGTTAATTTGTTGCGGAGATTTAAGAAAACTGGAACGTTATAGGCGATGTAGAGTGAGATCACTGATATGGATGTTACGGCCCAATAAGCAGCCGAGTACATGCAAACAACCACTGCTAAAATACTCGTGATAATGATGGATTTGACCGGCGTACGAAGTTTGGGATTGATTTCCCGAAAAGCAGCTGAAAAAGGCATGCCATCATCGCGGGCAAATGCAAAAAACATGCGCGACATGCTTGTGATCGAAGAAAGCCCACAAAGCCACATACCACCAAAGACAATCACGCCCACGATGTTAGCCAAGAAAGCCGACAGGTTTTGGTATGCGATAAATAGAACTGGGTATGGATCTGCGATCGTTGCTGATATGTCGGTGATTGAGAAGGTAAACGCCATGAGCACGATATAACCTACGACTGCAGAAACCGCCACCGAGAGGAAAACGCCCCAGGCGCTATTCAAGCGCGCCATAATGGTTTCTTCGGCGACATGCGCCGATGCATCATAGCCTGTGTAAGTCCATTGGGCTTGCAAAAATGCCATGCCGAATACAAAGAAGAATGGCGCTGCTCTATAGAAATTTGCCATTCCCGGGAATAAGGAGAAGAACGGTGATTTAAATACTAATGACCCAATTACCAGTGCTGGACCTGTTGACCCATCTGCGAACTGAGCAGAGGCTGCATCCAGCGGGTTCACAGTCATCACTCCCTGAGTGACAAAGCTAAGTGGTTGGTGTGTCTTTGCAAAGACGGTCATGATCAATGCAATAATGAGAACCCCACCAATATGCCAATAAACAGAAAAATCATTTAGTATCGAGGTGAGTTTGATCCCATATATATTGATAAAGACTTGGGGGATCATAATGATAACCATTACGAAAATGAAGAATCCCCAACTGCTGATCGTACCAAAAACAGGGAAAGGCGTGCTCGGGTCAAGACCAAACATTTTTTCGACCAGACCTGCCCCATAGATAGCTGCGCCAATATTAATCCCGGCTGTGATTGTGATCAAGCCAAGCATGTTCATCCAGGCTGTAACCCAACCCCAGCCTACGCCTCCAAGCCTTGAAGCCCAATAATAAAGACCCCCGGCTGTCGGATAGGCTGACGCAATCTCTGCCATTGAAGCTGCGATAATAAGAACAAAGATGCTGACGAGCGGCCAACCGTAGGTGTTGATGGCCGGGCCACCAAATTTTAGACCATAGCCAAAGTTGAGCATCGCGCCCGTAAGGATCGAAATGATTGAAAATGAGATGGCGAAGTTAGAGAACCCACCCATCTCGCGGTAAAGCTGTTGTGCGTACCCCATTTTGTGCAAATCCCGAACGTCTTGCTGGATTTGTTCCTCGCGAGTTTTCTTTTTTTCTGCCATGATTCTTCTCCAATTTTAGCGAAAGGGTGGTGCCGAATATGATTGAGTTCCTCATGTCATACCAAAGCCTCAAGATTGGTTACTGATTTCGTCCACCTCCTTCAATATGTTTGTCTGGATAGTGTTTGGTGTTTTGTTGAAAATAAGCTCACCCTGGTTTTAGTGTTAATCTTCCAGGTGATTCTTGAGTAATGTAGATTAATAAAAACTTAATTTGTCATACAAGTAAGATAAAAATATTGTAGCATGCTTGTCAAGCTGGCTTGTAAAGCCAAAATTAGCTCGTTCGATTTTGGGATTGGTATATTGTCAATGCTGGCGCAACGATCAATTCCAAAGGTTATTTTCTGCTCGCTGTATTGGTTGTATTGTTACGCCATTATTTTTGCATCTCAAAGATCAGTTTCTTAAAATTAGCAACTCTTTGGGAGAGGGCCAATTGATAGGCAGTTTGACTAAAGTTCTCGTTATCGATAATCTGCATCTGACGGGTGTAAGATATCCTGTAGTTGAGCCGGCAGTCTCAGCCTGAGACAATAGTTGAATGAGTTTTATAGGGGGAATTGTTCGGGGAAATTGTTGTGATTTGATTTGGCAAGGTATTGAGTGAATAAGAGCCTGGCAATTTATTCCTTAATTACTCATTGGCGACGGGAAGATAACTGTAGCTTGGATTTGCTCATCTTCCTGAGAATCCGAATTTCGTGCCAGAGACTGACCATCGTTTGGATGAAAGTAAAGGTGATGCGCTATAACCTTAATTGAATGAGTAGAAATTTGTTTGTATCTCGGTATTGTTCTATAAAACTTACATCTGGACATCGGTGAATGTTGGGTACTTTTATAATTTTACTTCCGAGATTAGGAGGCTAATTATTTTGGGTGATATAGGTTTCCGAGGAATGCTAGTACTTGTTGATTGAATTCCGTAGAATGAGATTGATGAGGAACGTGCCCCGCTCCGGCTATGGCGCCTCCACTGGCTTTTGGAATTTTCGCCAAAACCATTGGAAAAGATGCAATGTCTAAAGTCTGATCGCGTGAGCCCCATAACACAAGAGTTGGTTGTTTGATCGAGTAAAAAAAAGGTGACAGATCTTTAATTGACTGGACGATTTGAAAAATCTCCGGGTGAGCGCGTTTATAGTCAATGGCCGTCTGTTCGCGTATATTCTGGGGTAATTCATACCCATTGCGAATGAATAAGCTGGTAAAGTCGATCACATATCTAACCATCCACCCTGGAACTTTTGCAATAAAGCTCGTATCAATCAGGGAATATTTATAATTTAGTCTTAAGATAAAAGGCAGCTGGCTGATGGTATAAAATGGATCACACAAGATTAGACTAATAACTCGGTCTGGGTAGAGTAATGCATATTTGATAGCGATGTAAGCTCCCAAGGAGTGTCCAATTATAGTTAGTGGGTGGTCGATTTGCATTTCTTCGAGCCAATTGCAAAAACTAGTAAAAACAAAGTTAATATTGAAATCCGTTTTATTTTCTGGTTTTTTACTTTGGCCGTGACCGGGTAAATCAATAGCATAAGATTCGTAGCCTGCCTTGTTCAGTTCTGGAATTAAGTCAGTCCAATCATAAAGTGAAGCTGCCAATCCATGAATCAGGATAACCGGATATCCTTCACCATTATGGATCGAATGGATATCGCTGGGTGTTCTACGAACCTGGTCAATTCTGTTGGGTTTGTTCATATCGTTTGACCAACTCACGTCGTAAAACTTTTCCAATGAAGGTGCGTGGGAAAGAGTCCAGGAAAATAACAAATCGCGGAACGAGAAAAGGTGGTAATCGGCGAGAACAGTACGCCAGGATCGAATCGGAAGACGGGCTATCCTTTCCACTAATAATAAAGGCGATGGGGAAGCCGGCTATAGCAATAACAGCCGCATCTTTTACTTGAGGAATTTCGTATAAAACTTCCTCCACATCTCGAGGAAAAGCAGGTTTTTCTAGTTTTTCTGGATACCACATATCGGCTTTTCTGGCCACGACCCGAAAATAGCCATCCGTGTCTCGAACGGCAATATCTCCAGTAAGCAGCCAATTGTCGCTAGTAAAGGATTTGCGTGTAGCCATTGAATTGCCCCAGTATCCCATCATAATTTGCGGACCACGAATAGCTAATTCGCCAATTTGACCAACGTCAACTTCCTTGTCTGGGGTTTTTAGATCCACTATGCGTGCTTCGGTCGATGGCAGTGGTATTCCAATACTCCCAACTTTTCTCATCCCCTCCAGCGGGTTAGCATGGGTAATTGGAGATGCCTCGGTTAGGCCATAGCCTTCAACCAGACGGCCTCTAGTGAGTTTCTCGAATGTTTCCTGGACTTCTATCGGTAGGGGGGCGGAGCCGCTAATACATGCCCTTATTGATGATAATTTGTATCCACGAACGCCTTTGAAATTATTTATTGCAACATACATGCTGGGTACACCAGGAAAGATGGTTGGTTTGTACTTCCTGATTGTTCTTAATACATTGGCAACATTAAAAGTGGATTTTAGGATTAAAGTTGCGCCTATCGAGATCGGAACATTTAGGGTGGCTGTTAGCCCATAGCTATGTGAGAAAGGTAAGGCGCAGAGAAAGCGTTCTTTGCCTTCATCTGCGCTGGGCATCCATTGCCTGGTCTGAATTGTATTTGCTACTAAGTTCCGATGAGACAGCATGACGCCTTTAGATTCAGAGGTCGTTCCACCAGTATATTGAATGACCGCCAGATCTTCTGGGGTGACGGTTATATCTGGGGATTTCGCACTTTCGATGTCAATTAATTGTTTCCATTGCAAAGATGTCGGCAATGAAATTTTTTGCTGCATAAAGCGTGCAAGCAGGTGGTTAATTGGATCTAAGTAATCTGCCTGATCTGTAAGAATTACATGGGAGATATTTGTTTCAAGGATGATACGCTGTGCCAGGCCTGTCCAAGTATTGAGAGTGACCAATACCATTGGGTCGGCATCTATTATTTGGCGGATCGTTTCATCAATCTGGTCACTCGGCGGAACTAAGACGACTACGCCGCCTGCCTTAAGCGTCCCAAAGTAACCGATGACCATTTGGGGCACATTGGGAAGCAAAAGTGCAATTCTGGTTCCTTTCACAATGCCTAGTGATAAAAGTGCGTTTGCGAATTTATTAGCTTCACGATTTAATTTGCGATAAGAAAGTGTGCTGCCTTCAAAGGCTAGCGCAGCACGTGTAGGGAAACGGCGCGCTGACGAACGAAGTAAATGATGCAGTGGAACGCGAGGAATACCAATTGTATAGGGTACTCCATTTTCATAATGAACGACCCAGGGACGATCTCTGCGAATTGCATCGCGACTCGTCCCAGACCTGGTTAAGGATGATTCTCGCCAGGATTTTGATTCACCATCCAAAGAGCGTTCAATAACTCTATTTACAGCATCATGGCGTTCCAGCATGACCAGGTGTCCAGAAGCGCCAATGTCAATTTCCTCTGAATTTGGGATTGATTTAGCGATGCGTTCAAATTGTTCACTTTCAAAAATATAGTCCCTATGCCCTCGAATAATTAATGTAGGAACTTCAATACTTTCAAATATTTCCCAACCATTCCAGTGGGATAAATTGTTTTGATACCATGATTTTAAGACGCGTGGTGGTGCTGAAAGCCATTTACGTGTAAATGGCTGGATTGATTGAAGCAGTGGACCTGGTAGATTAAGACAAAAGCGTAAAAATGGGTTGAGTTTAAATTCACCGGCGGTTGCCACTAGAATTAATTTCCCTATTTTATCGGGATGATTGAACGTGAATTCTGAAGCAACGGCTCCTCCAAAAGAATGCCCGATCAGTATAAATGGTTCGTTTATCATCAACACATCAAAGGCAGCCCGTAGGTCCGCTTGAATTTCATCCATGCTGTAGCTGCTGTATGGTTTATCTGAATTTGCATGTCCACGCAAATCAAAAGCAATTATTCGATTTTCGCGCGAAAACTTTTGGATTTGGTGCTGCCATTGAATTGCCTGGCCTCCAAACCCATGGAGAAATACGATGGTCCGCCGAGGATAGTCCGGGGAAATATCAATCGCCGATAGCCGCACCAGAGGATTGCTGGCCACACGAACCTCGCGTCGATAAAGTTCAAGGTCAATATTCATAAAAGTAGTTTACATGATTCGAGATGGCAAGTCAATTTTGTGCAATATTTCTCACACCATTTCAAACAATTCTTCGGCGGTCAGGCGTGACATAATCGGATTCGTATTTTTGTTTGTCCAGTCCCGCAAGGGTTCCGCCCATTTGATCAAAGCGCGCGCGTCGGAAGGATAATGGCTTTTTCTAGCACCAATGTTAATAAATTCTCTTCCAATCGCGTTACTCCATGCATTCCATTGCGCCATATCCGGAGTAAGTGAAAAAGTGGAAAGTGCTGAAAAAAATATTGGTTTGTTTATCGGAAAACTTTTAGACATTTCTCGCAAGTAATCAACGCTGTCTATGGTGTTGAAAATTAACCAGAGCGGTAATAATCCGCTCTGCATTGCCGACACGCTGTCGAATTGCGAAAAGCACTCAATTAGGGTACCAGAAGGCGAACGGCCATCTTTTTCCAGTATCTTGGCTGCTGCGGAAAAAGCAAGGCGCGAAAAATCATTTGGGTGGGGTAAACTAATTCGTACAAATCGATAGCCTTCTTTTTTACAGAATACTTGAACTGCTTCAACCAGACCGGGTTCGCAGCCCCATTCCGATTCAGGACCAGTTTCCAGTGGCCATTTTTTGTTATCGAGAGTCCATTTGGAAGTTTTTAATCCTGTTCTTTTCGCGTAATCAATTATTCTTGGACTACCTTCCAGAAATTCCGTGGCGCTAATATCACCCCAACCACCGACTTGGAAAACACTTCTTTCACCAACCCGGTATCTTAGCCATTGAGCTCCACCATCAAGGTATACTACTGCTCCGCCAGGTTCGACATAATTGCGAATAAAATTTGCATATGCATCGGGTAAATCTATAAGCTTGAATCGCAGATGGTTTACAAACCGAGTCAACCAGCCATCATGAATTGGATCGTAATGCTGGATCGTCATAATACGCGTATCTTTTTGTGCAATTTCCAGTGCCGCATCTAACGAGCGGTTCAGGTATTCATTTGGGTTACCGGAATAGCTGCCTTTTTTAAGGGTGATAACAAAAGCCTGAGGTAAAAAAGGCGCATTTAACGATAGCGAGAGATAAGTTGTTGCTCCTCCCATGCCAGCACCTAAAACCACAGCCGGCAGCCGTTTATTAACCATGGAATAATCATTAATTCGGGCTGATATTAATCGATCGAGCGAAAAATGGCGCAGGCTTGATGGCGGTAGGCCTGAGAAAGATTGGAAACTACTGATTGTGAAACGACCGACTTTTTGCGGGAAAAAACCAAGCAAAAGTAGAATATTCCTCTGCCAGGATGGGAATTCGTAATTATCAACGATTCTGTTTAGGAGCCCAGCCGCTACCGCTCGGGTAATTATTGGGGAAGAAGATTCTGTTGATTCGTAAATTAGTGACATTCGAGTTCCCTGGGTCGCTTTTGTTCACTCAATCGAAAATTGCTCTTTTGTCCTCGTACTAATGAGTATAATTATAACCCTATGGATGTTTCAATTGCTCTTGGTGGTGGTGGGTCTCGTGGCGCTGCGCACATTGGTGTTTTACGGGCTTTGCAAAGTTCGGGTATTCGCGTCCGGGCAGTTTCCGGAACAAGTATTGGTTCGGTTGTCGCCTCCTTTTTTGCTTTTGGCTTAACACCGGACCAAATAGAGACTGCTTTTTCTAGCGTTGACCAAGCGAAATTGTATGGTTGGCCGCTTTCGGATGGTCCTGGGTTGCTGGGCGTGCGAGGTATTTATGATTTTCTTAAGTCCCAGATTGGCGATGTAACTTTTGAAAATTTAAAATTGCCTTGTGCTGCTGTAGCAATTGACCTGAAGTCTAACCGTGAGATTTTTTTACGTAGGGGTAGCGTTCTCGATGCAATCATGGGTTCAATTGCCGTCCCTGGGTTATTCCCCCCCAAAGAGTTGGACGGATATAGTCTGATCGACGGAGGAACCCTTGATCCTATCCCAGTGCGCGCCGCTCGAGATCTGGCACCCGATTTACCTGTTATTGCGGTGACACTAATGGCGCCGCTGGAAATGCCTGCCACTTCGATTGGGATTGTGTCTTTACCGTCGGAAAACTCGTTCGTAAAGCAAATTGCCCGGATGAATATCACTCAAGCATTTCGAATATTTGCAGATTCAGTCGATATTGCTTCACGTCAGATGGCTGAATTGCGGTTATCCTTGGACGATCCTGAGCTTATTATTCGTCCGGATGTGAATGGAATTAATTTACTTGATAGCATAAACGTGCACGAAATTGCCCGGTTGGGAGAGATCGCAACCGAGCGTGCTTTGCCTGACCTTTTTCGCTCGTTATCGTTATCTGCACGTATGACCCGGCAAGTCCGTCGAATGTTACGACGAATATAATTCTGAATAGCATAATTTTGGAGTGAAAATGTCTCGTGATTTGCGAAAATATGCATCTCGAACGAATGTTCAATTAATATCCGGAGCATTATTATTATTGTTTGTTGTTGGGCTTGGATTAATCGCCTGGCTTTATGGATTGTGGGCAGCCTTGATGGGTTTTTTGTGTTTATTGGGTGCTCTAGTCCCCATTGGATTGATCGTGCTATCGTTAAATGGGTTGGATGCGATTTTGAAGCGAATAAACAAGGATTAATAATGGAACAGGCACTTTTATCTGGCTTTGAAAACTGGACTTTGCGAGTTCGCCCTGGCACCAGCAAAAAGGTGCTTTTGCTTTTGCATGGCTGGACAGGTAATGAAGATTCAATGACGATTTTCATTAAAAATTTCCCGGAAGATTATTGGATTGTGTGTCCACGTGCACCGTACCCGGCCATACCGAGTGGCTACTCGTGGCGAATGCCCGCATCTAAAGGAACCTGGCCGACCCTTGAAATGTTTCGCCCCTCAGTTGATGCATTGATTGGAATGATAGATCGATGGTCGGTTGCCAATGGTCTTGATGCATCTGGTTTCGATGCAGCAGGTTTTAGTCAGGGCGGCGCAATGACCTTTACTTTGGGGGTGTTATACCCTGGCAAGGTTAGGAAAATGGGTATATTGTCAGGATTCGCGCCTGAAGGTGCTGCACAAGTACTTTCTTCATCCTTACTGGCCAAAAAGAACATATTTGTATCGCATGGCGTCATGGATGAAATGGTCCCAATCATAATGGCAGAAAGTGCGATCCAGATACTGAAAAACGCTGGCGCGCAAGTGACTTATTGTCGAAGCGATGTTGGACACAAATTGAGTGCTGATTGCCTAAAAGCATTTGTGAGATACTTGGTGGATTAGTAGTTTTTCATATCTGAATTGACGAATGTCCATTTTGCAGGTATGCTTCGTGAAAATATTTTCAGACAGGTTGTAGACATGACAATATCAAGAAGAGATTTTCTTAAATTAGTCGGTGGAACTGCAGGCTTGCTGGCTTTGCGTCCGTTTAGTCGCGTGCTACCATTGCCAGACTTTCCAAAAGGCGAGCGCTTGGGGCGTCTGATCGATGGCAAATGGGAGCTCAAAATTGCTCCCAATGATCAAGACGCTACAATAAAAGATGTTTATGGCGATACTATTGTTATGTGGTTGCGCGAAGTTGTTGGGCGTCGAGATACAAATCATCTTAACCAACGCTACGTTGAGACACCAGAAGGCTATATATACGCTTCCTACGTGCAACCTGTTAAAAATCTACCCAATATTCCTTTACAAGCGTTGCCTGCTGGCCAAGCAGGATTCTGGGCTGAGGTTACAGTTCCGTATGTAGATTTTGTACTTGAAAATGCCTTGGCATCATCACCCTGGTTGAAAAATGCACAGCAATGGAGTTTGCCGACTCGGTTATATTACAGTCAGGTTATGTGGATTGATCAGATTAAAACCAGCGAAGTGACCGGTAATATTATTTATCGAATAAATGAGCGTTTTGGCAGTTACGGCGATATATTTTGGGCAGATGGAGCAGCGTTCCGACCGATCACGCAAGATGAAATCTCTCCGATTACACCGGAATTCGATCCAAACAAGAAACATGTTATTGCAAACCTGACGTATCAAACACTCTCCTGTATGGAAGGTGATAACGAGGTCTACTATTGTAGAATTTCTAGTGGAGCTAAATGGGATGCCCAGGGGAATATTGTGGATAATTGGTCAACCCCTGTTGGAAACGGACATTTGACCTGGCGAAAATCAATTTCCATACATATGGCTGGTGGAACGGTTGGCGGTGGTTACGACACTCCCGGGGTTTCTTGGTGCACTTTTTTCTCTGGTTCAGGGGTGGCTATTCATTCCACGTTTTGGCATAATGACTATGGCGTTCCACGATCTCATGGATGCATAAATGTCCGCCCCGACGATGCCAAGTGGATTTTTCGCTGGTCAAACCCGGCAGTAGGATTAGAGCCTGGGGATATTACGGTTGGAATGCCTGGTGGCACTCAGGTTGACGTGGAAGAGCGGAAATACTAAAAGTTATTTTTGCTGAGAAGTAATCCAAAAAACGATAATAAACTAGAAGGTGAATCATGCAAATTGGTAATATCAGTATCGGACTTGCGTTAATTGCTGGAGTGGCTTCTTTCCTTTCACCGTGCGTGTTAGCTCTTGTCCCAGCATATATTGGTTATCTTGGCGGACGTGCTGCCGGTGGTGACGGTGGTTTGAATAATCGTGTGACAACCTTTGCCCACGGTGTAGCTTTTGTAATTGGATTCAGTCTTGTTTTTGTTTTATTGGGAGTGGCTGCATCTGCGCTTGGTGGTTTATTGTACGATGTAAGAACCTGGCTGGGTAGAGTCGGTGGGATCGTAGTTATCGTATTTGGCTTGCATATGATTGGGGTAATCCGAATTCCGTTTCTAGAATACGATACCCGCCTGCAAAAATTACCTGATCCAAAATTTGGCTATTTATCGTCTGTCTTGATGGGTGTATTCTTTTCGGCCGGATGGTCTCCTTGTGTCGGCCCGGTGCTTGGGGCTATCCTGACCCTCGCTCTAAATGGTGGGTCTATCACCAAAGGTGTGGTTATGCTATCGGCATATTCTGCCGGTCTGGCAATCCCATTTTTATTAGCTGCACTTGGTATCGGGTGGGTCACGACAATCTTGCGCCGATACGGAAAGATAATGCGCTATACCGAAATTATCATGGGTGGGTTGATGATTATTATCGGGGTGATGCTAATGACAGGTGCATTCAATATAATTGCCACCATGTTTCCCGGATGGTCCTTTGGATTGTGACAGATTGTGCGGAACTATTCGTGATGGTCGCCGAAAAATAATCCAATTATTTCACATTTTTTATTAATGATTTAGGATTTTGCTCAGCGGAGTCTCCCAGTGATTAATGTTACTCTTTACATGCGCCCTGATTGCCATTTATGCGAACAGGTAAAAGAGGATCTTGCGGTGATTCGATTGAAAATACCTCATAATCTAATTGAGGTAAATATCGAGAATGATCCTGTATTGTTAAAAAAATATTTGACCACTATTCCGGTAATAGAAGTTGGCCCTTATCATTTAACGGCGCCATTTTCTCAGGCCGATCTTCTCGTAACACTTGGGGCTGTCCGCGATTCTATGGCGCAAGTTGCCAAGTTACCCCAAAAAAGTCATTCGGATATGAATATGGCTGATCGTTTCTCGCTGTGGATAACTAAACACTGGCTTTTTGCAGTTAATGTCTTGTTTGTAATCTACCTGGGCCTGCCAATTCTGGCTCCGGTTTTGATGAAAGCTGAAGCAAAACTTCCTGCCAATATTATTTATACTGCTTACAGTCCACTTTGTCATCAATTAGGATTTCGTTCCTTCTTCCTATTTGGCGACCAACCTTATTACCCGCGAGCAGCGGCTGGGATCCCTGGCATGATTACTTTTGGTCAGGCAACTGGTTTGAATGAGGATGATTTGCTCGCTGCTCGAAAATTTACTGGTAATGATCAGCTGGGGTATAAGATTGCTCTTTGTGAGCGAGACGTCGCAATTTACGGAGCGATCATCTTCTTTGGACTCATTTTTGGAGCAACGAAACGTAAAATCCCACCATTAAACTGGGTTATTTGGTTAGTAGTCGCTATTGGTCCGATTGGTTTGGATGGATTTTCGCAGCTATTCAGTCAGCTGCCAATTCCTGCAATTGCCAATATTTTGGCTTATCGTGAAAGTACGCCAGCACTACGACTACTTACGGGCTTTCTTTTTGGCTTTGGGACGGCCTGGTTTGGTCTGCCTTACGTCGAAGAGTCAATGCGTGAGACACGCGAGTTGATGAAATCCAAGTTCTCAGCTTCGACCTTACAAATTAAATGAAATTTCAAGAAAATAACAATATTCGTTTTATTACCTTTGATATATTCAAACAAGGGGTTGTTCATGCTGTGTTTACGCGACATGGCGGGACGAGTCCTGAACCCTGGAATGCGCTAAATGTGGGCGGAACTGTCGGGGACCTTAACGAACGCGTTCGCGAGAACCGTTATCTTTCTTTTTCTGCGCTGGGGCTCGATCGCAATTCCATGTTTGATGTCTGGCAGGTTCATAGTGCTGATGTGGTAATTGCAAATGCGCCCCATCCACCCAATGGATTGAACCGCCGTGAATTAATGGCAGACGGGATTATTACTGATCGTCCGGAAGTTAGCCTGTTTATGCGTTTTGCAGATTGCACCCCAATCCTACTCTATGATCCCTGGAAAAAAGCCATTGGAATTGTTCATGCTGGCTGGCAGGGAACTGTAAAGCATGTTGCATACCAGACTGTTATGGCTATGAAAGCAGCTTACGGCTCGAGGCCTGGAGATATACTAAGCGCAATCGGGCCTTCTATTGGCCCCGACCATTACGAAGTGGGTCCTGATGTCATTGAGCGGGTATTGCATTCTTTTGGAAGCGATTCTGCTACACTGTTTCATCAAATTGGCAATAAAACGCACTTTGATTTGTGGGAGGCAAATAGAATATCCCTGCAGCGCGCTGGAGTAATCCAGACAGAAATGGCGGGTTTGTGCACAGCTTGCCACCCGGAAGATTGGTATTCGCATCGACGCGAGAATGGGAAAACAGGTCGTTTTGGTGCTTTGATGGCGCTTGCTCGATGACTCATCAAATGGTTATTTCTTTGGCACTACGCAATAATGCGTATAGTCACTTTCGACATCTGTTTTCGAGATAAAAAAATGAATATATCTTTAAGAAACCAAATCAAAGCTAGTTACGACCTAGTTCTAAACACAATAGAAAAATATTCCCACCATCACGATAGCGGGTCTAATCCTGTGCGGTTGGTAGTTGTAACGAAAAAACATTCCATCGATACTATTTATGCTGCAATTGATGCTGGTATTCGTGAGTTTGGCGAAAATTATGCTGAAGAAGCCGTAGAAAAGATAAATGCTATCGGCAGGGTCAAAGGGCTAACATGGCACATGATTGGGCATATACAAAGCCGCAAAGCTGACCTGGTTGCAAAACATTTTGATTTCGTGCACTCAGTGGATAGTTTTAAACTAGCAACACGCTTGGAGAGATTTGCTTCTAAGAACAATCGCGTGCTGCCTGTATTACTTGAATGCAATGTGAGCGGAGAAGAAAGTAAGAATGGATTTCCAGCATTTGAAAAAAATTATTGGACCGCTTTATTTCCCGAGGTAGAGATGATTTCGCAATTGCCTCATTTGGAACTTCGAGGTTTAATGACTATGCCGCCACTTTACGATGAGCCCGAAAATACTCGTCCATCCTTCAAAATGTTACACCTGCTAAGAGATTACTTAGCTGAACGAATTACCCATGTCAATTGGAGCGAACTGTCCATGGGAACCAGCAGTGACTATAAAATTGCATTGGAAGAGGGTGCTACCCTGATTAGAGTAGGCTCCGCTATCATGGGGCCAAGACCGTCGTCGGTACAGTCATTGTAAACAAAATTGACCAACGACATCATTCGATAATATATAAATCAAAAACGGGAGAATAATCATGTATATACTTGCTCAAGCGATTAGTATTTTTTCACAAGTGTTAACTTTCATAGTTTTGGCGCATGTGATTCTGTCATACTTTATGAATCCATTTCACCCAGTTCGGGCGTTTATTGACGGATTGGTAGCTCCATTACTGACTCCAATTCGCCGAATTGTGCCACTGATCGGTATGATGGATTTTAGCCCTGTCATATTAATTATTCTGGTACAATTTATTTCTGGTATCCTGATAAAGTTTTTTCTTAGCCTTTGAGGTGATGGATGAATTCGCGAAAATTCCATTTGCACGATGGTCGCCGAGGAGCAGCTCTGGCCGTAAGGTTGACACCACGCGCAAGCCGCAATGAAATTACAGAGATCATGCCGGATGGTACAGTAAAAGTACGCCTAACGGCATCTCTATCTGACAGTGAAGGTAATAAATCGTTAATTATATTCTTGGCCGACGTACTTGGTGTTACCCCGGCACAAATCGATATAATTGGTGGGGTTTTGGGGAATGATAAGCTGCTTTCCATCCTCGACATTGACACCAACGAGGTACATCAACGCATTCAGGCCTACCTGGGATAATACTGGCGGTGTGTTTTCATTTTGGGAAAAGATTTTCGAAATTTATCCCCATAATTGTTCAAGATGAAGTCAGAAAAGGGTCTTATTTTGAAATTGCGCCCAATTTTCAAATAGAAAATCATAACTTTCTAGCTAAAATCAAAATTGGGTTCTGAAATATAACCAATTTCAGGTTGTAAGTGGGTAAAAAAATCCAATTATTGCTTTGTTAGATGATCGACCATGACAATTATTTCAAACAAAATGATTCGAAATAATTATTGCATTGGACTATATAAGCTTCGATAGATTGTATATATTTCGTAAATATTACGAATGTAGTCCCTGGTTTCGCCATAACGAATTATTTCTAGCTCAAGATCAATATCATTATTGGCAAGGTTTTGCCAAATACTGGCGTTCCCCGGTCCACTGTTATACGCCGCCAAGGTCGCATACAAGTCCCCGTTTAAATATAGGCGGTTGGATTTAAGATAATCTGTTCCAAGCCTGATACTAACATAAGGGCTGTATAAATCATCAGGATTGAAATTAAGAGGCCAGCCCATTTTTGAAGCTATACTCGACCCTGTTTCAGGCATAATTTGCATCAAACCGCGTGCACCAGCACCTGAGTGTACAAATCCTTCAAATAGTGATTCTTGCCGAATAAGACTAGTTACAAACAATGGATTAAATCCGGTTTCAGATGCAGCTGGCCAGATAAGATCGGTGTAATATAACCCATATCGGATGTGGTTGAAGTATACAGGAGCTGAAAGGCTGGCAGACTGGTCATCCAGTCCTGCTAAATTTAATACTTCGCGCAATGAATAAATCGCTGATCGGTAAGCGCCAATATCCAGTAAATAATTACCGAGGCGAAATGAATCTGCTGGGTTGGTTTTCAACTGATCACGGATGGATTCAAATTCCAGCCTGGCTTCATCATAGAGCCCAAGATTCCAAAATTCTTTTCCACGCTGAAAGCGTGGATCAGATGAAAATGTGCTCAAATCTGATAGGTCAGTATTTGCTGGCAAATTAAATTTAATTCGCACCCAAGAAGCCGCCTCGCCTCGTTCAATAAGGAGGTCGATATTCAAATTCATTGAGGGTGGAGACAGAAATGGTGCGCGCTGTTCAAGTAGATCTCGGGCGCGTAAACTGTAATACCCATTGGGGTCCGATATTTGTGCTTGCTCCCAAGCAGAACGTGCATTGGTGATGTCATCAATTGATTTATAAGTTTTTCCTATCCAAAGCAATGCTCTGGCCCGGTCAGTAGGCTCTTTTGCCAATAGCAGCGCTTGCTGGAAATCGTTGTTTGCCATGGAGAAATTGCCCAATCTATAACGTACAATACCAGCTTGAAACCAGGAGTTGCTCATTGATTGATCTGTTCCGAAACGATCTGGGAGAGATTCCCATAATGCAGCTGCCTTCTCTAAATTCCCAGAGCGCTCATAAATTCGTGCCGCCTCAAGCAGATAAGTTGCGACTATCGGTGAAGCAGAAGTTTCACTCGCAAATTTTTCAAGTCCGCTGGTGGCAGCAACGTAGTCATCCAAATACCCCCATTGCGTATAGGCCCGTTCGTCCCAGGCAGTATCCCAGTAACGGTTACCGGGATACTTATTTATAAGCGTATCCCACATTTCAATTGCAGAATTGTAATCACCCATTTCCCGCAATGTTAAAGCCATAAAGTGAAGTACAGTCCCATCATGATTAGGGTTATCTGATGCAAATCGCTGGAAAGCACGAAGAGCAACATCATACTTTTGGGAGTAATAGTCCACCAGTCCGCGATTAAACTCATCGACAGGCTGGTTAGCTTCAACGAGACCTACCAGTGCAGAATAAGAATCGAAAGACAAGGGATAATTATCAACAGCATGGCGCCAGCGACCGTAGCCATCATCATACCGGCCTAAATCGAGCAAAGCCCGACCTGACAAAAGGTCCAATTGCGCCTTGGTAAAATCATCAGAAGTCAATCCATATAATTCATCGTATATTTTTAGGGCAGAATCAGGATCACCGGAATACAGATAAGTTCCAGCCTTTTTTATTCGTAAGCCGAAAGGCCTTACAAGGTCAGGGGTATTTTCGGCAATATTATATGCTTTCTGGGCTTCGAGCTGGTTATCCAAGGCGGAAAAAGCATCTCCGCGTTTTTCTTGAACATAACCTTCGAGCAGGACAGGACGACCTGATAAATAATTACCATATGCATCAGCAGAATCTTGATACCGCTCAAGGGAAAAGTAAGTTTCTCCGAGCAGAAACCAAGCATTAATACCTTGTTCGGATGAAGGATAATTTTGAGTAAGTGTACGCAAATTTTCCAATGCTGACGGCAAATTTCCTGCAAGAAAATCAGCCTTGCCCAATCCCCAAAGAGCAGCAGGACGAACATCATTATCCGCTGTTGATGAAAGCACCGATTGATATTCTTGTATCGCTTGGGGATAATTCCCATTGAAGATTGCTTTTTCTCCGGTTGTTATTCGTGCGGCTGGAGGCGGTGTGGCCGTCGCTAACGGAGTTGGCGAAATTGTCGGTAAGGGAGATGTAGTTTGAGTTGATATCACCGCACTAATTGCGGGCGTCGTATAAGCAATATTTGCTTGTGGCAAATTACATGCTGTCAGGATAAGAACCCAGATAATGAATAAGGTAGGAGTTTGTTTCATTGCGTGCTTATAATGCCGAAATAGTTGCATGTCAAGTTAGATGGCGGTCTCGGCCGAAAAATCTATTCTGTGAGACTTTGAGACATTATCATTCGAAGAAAATGCCGCTTTTACATTTTTACCAAAAAAACCACGAAAAATTCCACATTGCTTTACAACCGTATCCACACGTGATAAACTACGCGCGCTATTATAGGCGCTCTCGATCGAGAGCGCCATTTCATGTGAGAAATAATGCGAACAATATTTTGGGATTATGAAAAAAATGAAGTCAGGATGATCGATCAACGTCTCTTACCTGAGACTTTTTTGATCACTTCTTATCAAAAATATCTTGATGTTTGTAGCGCGATTTCAGATATGGTCATTCGTGGTGCCCCAGCAATTGGTGCTGCAGCAGCCTTCGGTCTTGCATTGGCGGCACGCGAATCCAGGGCAACAGAATCAGGTCACCTTATTGCTGACTTGAAGGTTTCAGGTACTTATCTAAAGGCTGCTCGTCCGACAGCAGTAAATTTGGCGTGGGCAGTAGATAGGATAATTTTCAAAGCATCCGCGTATACAGGTTCAGCGGATGACTTGAGACAAGTTGTACTAGACGAAGCTCAAAAGCTTGCAGATGATGATGTTGTTATTAATAAACGCATGTCAACTTATGGAGCAAACCTCATTGATGATGGTGATACTATTATTCACCATTGCAATACGGGTGCCCTGGCAACGGTTGATTGGGGAACTGCCCTTGGCGTTATTCGAACTGCATGGGAACAGGGCAAAAAAATCCATGTTTTAGTAGATGAGACTCGCCCTCGCTTGCAGGGTGCACGTCTGACTGCATGGGAATTGGAACAATATGGGATCCCTTACGAAATCATATCGGACAATATGTCTGGTTATTTTATGCGGGCGGGAATGGTACAAAAAGTTTTATTTGGCGCAGATCGCGTCACAGCAAACGGTGATGTTGCAAACAAAATTGGAACTTACATGTTGGCTTTGGCTGCTAATGACAACGGGATCCCGGCTTATTCGGTTGTTCCAACTTCTACCATTGATATGTCACTTGCAACTGGTGATTTGATCCCAATCGAGGAGCGTTCCGCTGACGAGGTGCTTGACATTCAATTAGCAGGTGTGCGTGTTACCCCTAAAAATTCTAGGGCTCGTAATCCAGCATTTGATGTGACCCCTGCACGACTAATTAGCGGAATTGTGACCGAAAATGGAATTGCCTACCCACCTTTCTCAGTCAGTTTGGCGAACCTAATATCAGCAAGTTTGGTTTAGCATCAATGAGATTGATGTTTTTTGAAAGCGAGAATAAATAAAAATGGAAATATTGATCAGCGGATCTGTGGCTTACGATTACCTTATGACCTTTCCCGGGCTATTTCATGAACAAATATTACCAGAACGATTAAAATCAATCAGCCTTTCCTTCCTTGTGGACAATATGACGCGACAACGGGGAGGTATTGCCCCCAATATTGCTTATACCATGGCGTTACTGGGTGAACACCCGCGCTTATTTGCTACTGTTGGGGAAGACTTTGGAGAATATCGAAGCTGGCTTGAAAAATTCGGAGTAGATACAAAGTGGGCGGTTTTGATTCCTGGTAAATTTACGTCGTCGTTTTTTGCGACGACGGATAGGGTAAATGCGCAAATTGCCTCATTTTACCCTGGTGCTATGGCTGAAGCCGCAACACTATCAATTAAGAATGTAGAAACTCGGCCAGATCTTGTTATTATTTCCCCCACAGATCCATCAGCTATGAAAAAGCATGCAGCAGAGTGTCGGGAACTTGGTCTTCCTTACCTGTATGATCCGTCACAACAGGTTTTGAGACTCGATGGAGATGAATTAGCGTGTGACATGAAAGGCGCGCACTTCCTATTTGTGAATGATTACGAATTTGGATTAATTTCAAAGAAAACCGGTATGGATTTGGCAGAAATGCTAAAATCAGTTGACATAATCGTCGTAACCAAAGGTGCTGACGGAGCGGTGATTTATGCTGATGGTACCGAGATATTTATTCCAGTTATTCCCGAAGAACGCGTGATTGACCCAACTGGGGTCGGAGACGCCTTCCGTGGAGGATTTCTAGCAGGCTATTCCCATGGCTGGGATTGGAAACTTTGCGGGCAAATTGGCTCATTAGCAGCAGTTTACTGTTTGGAGCAGAACGGTACGCAAAATCATTATTACACCCGTCAAGAATTTGTGGAACGCTTTCGCAAGCATTATGACGATGGTGGTAGACTTGATGCATTGTTAGTTTAGTTCCCAATCTACCATTCACTAACAAACTTATTTAGGAGAAACCATGAGCAATTCTGATATCAAAGATAAGACCTTGGCCGAGGGCGGAAGGCGCCGTATTGACTGGGCCGAGCGTGAAATGCCAGTATTAAGAATGATCAAGGAACGATTTATAAAAGAACGCCCACTTGCCGGTATCCGGATTTCTGCTTGCTTGCACGTTACTACTGAAACTGCCAACCTGATGACAACCTTGCAAGCTGGTGGAGCTGATGTGGTCATTACAGCATCGAATCCGTTATCCACGCAAGATGATGTTGCAGCTGCATTGGTCAACATCTACGAAATCCCAACCTTCGCAATTAAGGGAGAGGATAACGTCACTTATTACAAACACATAACCGCAGCGCTGGACCACAAACCTCAGTTGACGATGGACGATGGTGCCGATCTTGTATCAACCATCCATAAAAATCGTCGGGAGTTGCTCGAAGGTATTATCGGTGGCACAGAAGAAACCACAACCGGTGTTATCCGATTGCGCGCCATGTCAGCAGATAATATGCTTGAATTTCCTGTGATTGCAGTCAATGATGCCATGACCAAGCACTTTTTCGATAACCGTTATGGAACAGGTCAATCCACACTCGATGGGATCATTCGGGCCACCAATGTTCTTTTAGCTGGAAAAGTATTCGTTGTTGCTGGTTATGGTTGGTGTGGACGAGGTCTGGCCTCTCGTGCGCGTGGTATGGGTTCGCGAGTTGTCATTACTGAAATCGATCCATTGAAGGCTTTGGAAGCAGTCATGGATGGCTTCGAAGTTATGCCCATGCTGCAGGCTGCCAGGGTTGGAGATATTTTCTGTACTGTTACGGGTGATTTAAACGTAATTGACCGAAATCACTTTGAGGTTATGAAAGACGGGGCTCTTGTTTCTAATTCCGGCCACTTCAATGTGGAAATTAACATCCCCGCGCTTGCTTCGATGTCCAATGGAGCACCGAACCTTGTCAGGCCTTTTGTTGACCAATATACTACGAAAGACGGACGCAAAATAAATATTCTTGGTGAAGGTCGGTTGATTAATTTGGCATCAGCTGAAGGGCACCCAGCCTCAGTAATGGATATGTCCTTTGCGAACCAGGCTCTTGCTGCAGAATACATGGTCAAAAATGCCAGTAAACTCGAAAATAAAGTTTATTCGGTTCCGGCTGACATCGATGCCGAGATTGCGCGAATCAAACTTGAAGCGATGGGTATTATGATCGACACGCTGACCGATGAACAAGTTAAATATTTAAATTCCTGGCAGGAAGGCACTTAGCCTGAATGTTATTAAAGGAAATAGCCTTTCAGGGAAAAACCTGCAAGGCTATTTCCTTTAATACACTGAATTTTTGCTCTGGAATACTCTATTTCTTCCGGTTTATTTCTTCCCTTTTCGCCTTCTGGTCAAGATAATCGCTATAACCACCGATATATTCAGTTAAACCACCTTTTTCTAAGGAAAAAATACGGTTGACCGTCCGGTCTAAGAAATAACGATCGTGAGAAATGACCAAAACAGTCCCGAGAAAATCACTCAGAGCAGTTTCGAGAACCTCAGCTGCGGCAATGTCGAGATTATTGGTTGGTTCATCCAATAATAAAAAATTGGTGCCCATCAGTACCAGGAGAGCCAACTGAAGACGACTGCGTTCACCACCAGAAAGTGAAGCGATTTTCTGCGAAACTTGTTGATACGTAAATAGATACCGAATAAGAAAAGCGACTGCAGCTGATTCAGTCAGATTGCCTGCCCGACGAACAGTGTCAACAAGCGTTTGATTTGTATCAAGTGTTTCATGTTCTTGAGCATAATAACCAATTTTTACGCTTGGTCCAATTTTAACCTCGCCAATGTCCGGATATTCTATTCCCAGGATTATTCGCAATAAAATAGATTTTCCCGCACCATTCGCTCCAATTATTCCTACGCGTTCGCCATGTCGGATAAGTAAGTTAATGTTCTTTAATATTGTTCTATCCGTAAAAGATTTACTGACCCCAACCATTTCCAATACTTGATTGGACCCACGCCAACCAGTAAATTCCAAACCTAATTGACGGCGTTCGAAAACTGGGTGATCAATTTCGTTTATCTTTTCCAGCCGTGTTTTCATAGAGCGTACCCGGCTTGCAAATTTATCGCTTACCTTAACCCAAAGTTGATAGCGCTTAAGTGCAAGTTCCATGCGATTGATGGCACGCTGCTGAATCTGAAACAACTCTTCCTGTCTGGCAAGCCGTAATTCTTTATCCAGAATATACTCAGTATAATTTCCACCAAATGTCGTCAGGTGACCATCCTCAATTTGCGCAATATGAGAAACTACCGCATCGAGTAAGTAGCGGTCGTGCGAAATTAACACAACAGAACCGGGGTAATCCAGGATAAGGCGCTCCAGGTAGGCTTTAGCTGGAATATCCAAGTGGTTATCTGGCTCATCAAGCAGAAGAACAGATGGTTTTTGTAATAATAGTCGCGCTAACCCCACCAATTTCTTTTGTCCGCCGCTCAATACTCCAATCGGTTTGTTGATATCAGCATCTGACAAACCCAGACTCTTAAGCATTTCGCGTACTCGAGATGGGTAAGATGATCCGCCGAATGATTCATATTCGTCGAGAAGCTTTTGCTGCGCAAGGATGGCATTCCCAAGTATTTTGGGATTTTTATAAACCAGGGGATCACCCATTTTAGATTCTACTTTTTCAAGATCGGCTTCTATTTCAGCAACTCGTGAATTTCCTCCAAGTGCAAGCTCAAAAGCAGTTTTTCCGGGTTCGAATTCAGGATGTTGAGGCAAGTAACCTACTGAAATGCCCCTCGCCTTCACAACATAACCAGTCGGCTCTGGTTGATATTCTCCGATGATAAGTTTTAGCAAGGATGATTTACCCGCTCCATTGGGACCAATTAAACCAATTATCTGGTCGTGCTGAATTTCCCAGGTCAGTGCTTGGAAAATGTTACGGGCCCCGAGAGTAAGAGTTACATTGGTTAAGTTGACTGAGATCATAATTTCTTTCTTGTTTGGTACTCGAATACCGATACCAGCAGGATTAGCTGACCAATTGTTCGCTGCTGGATTAAATAAAAAAGCTGCAGGAAAACCTGCAGCAGGAATGTAAGGATCTGACGTATACCGAAATCAAATACTCCAGCAACAGGCGTGGCAAGAGGATGTCGGAGTAAAAATAAAACCGCGCATGCTGATATATAGAATTTTTTGGTGCTCTGAATATTCATAACGCATGAAAATATTATATCACAAGCAAATTAGTTTAATTTGTTGACGAATTGATTGCAAATTGTTAGGACGATGACAGGAATGTTTGGGGGAGTTTGGATATGATATCTATAGATTAACTACACTCATGAACAAAGTTCATTCCATTCTCGAATGACACATCCCGCCATGACATCAAAAATAAGGAAATAAATATGATTTCAAAATTACGTGAACCAGTAAATGGATTGACCCACATGGGTGGTGCTTTTGCCGCGGTGATTGGCCTAATAATTTTACTGAATACAGCCGCTACCGGGGTAACAAAATTGATTTCTGTTTTGATTTATGGGGTAAGTTTGATCCTATTATTTTCTGCTAGTGCCATATATCATTCTGTTGATGCAAATCCTGGGTGGTTGGAAATTTTACGGAAAATGGACCATTCAGCTATCTATTTATTGATCGCTGGAACTTATACTCCTATTTGCATGAATGCATTCACTGGCTTCTATCGCTGGGGATTCTTGTCCATTATCTGGTCTTTGGCATTTATTGGAATATTGATTAAAGTATATTACATTGCTGCTCCACGTTGGGTTTCAGCTGGGACCTACGTCCTGATGGGTTGGTTATGTGTTTTCGCTTCGAGAGAGTTGATCACTTCACTGACACCATTCTCGCTGACCTGGTTGATTTTAGGTGGAGTTACTTATACATTCGGGGCAATAATTTATGCGACAAAATGGTTCAACTTATTTCCTGGCAAATTTGGATCTCACGAAATTTGGCATATTTTTGTTTTGGCAGGCGCATCGGCTCATTTTATGGCGATTTTTGGGATTATTTCACGAGTTTAGTAATTAACTGCGATGGATTTGTGGTACATTTGCCAAAATTCTAAACAATCTGGTAAAATACAAAGTGCAAGCCGGAATCCCGGTCCCGTTGACCGGGGTTTTTGTATGACGATTCTTGTAGGGGCGACCGAACGGTCGCCCCTACGTTGGGTAAAGGTAAATATGATTGAGGAACGAACTAACATACGCAACATTGCGATCATTGCACATGTTGATCACGGCAAGACAACTCTTGTTGATCATCTCTTACGACAATCGCACACCTTTCGGGAAAACCAGCAAGTAGCTGAACGAGTGATGGATTCCAACGATCTCGAACGCGAACGCGGTATTACTATTCTTGCAAAGAACACTGCCATAACAATTCCTGATCCGGAAACTGGTGAAACAGTTAAGATCAACATTGTTGATACTCCCGGTCACGCAGATTTTGGCGGTGAAGTTGAACGGGTGATGAATATGGTCGACGGTGTACTGTTGCTGGTTGATGCTGCCGAAGGGCCAATGCCACAGACCCGTTTTGTGCTCAAAAAAGCTCTTGAACGTGGACATAAAGCCGTTGTGGTTGTCAATAAAGTTGATCGCAAAGATGCAGAGCCGGCTCGTGTATTGAATGATACATTTGATTTGTTCGTAGAGCTTGGTGCATCAGACGACCAGGCCGATTTTCCTGTTATATACGCACAAGCAACGGCTGGTCGCGCAGGGTTTACTCCTGAGTTAGGGCTGGATCTGCAACCTTTATTTCAAACAATATTACGCCACATACCTGCGCCCAAAGTCGATGTTGATGCTCCGCTTCAAATGCTGGTTACAACCTTGGGCTACGACGACTATCGTGGTGTTACTGCTGTAGGGAGAATTTTTGCAGGAACCATTAAGAGCGGCCAAAAACTGGCTAGAATGCTTGTTGATGGAACCAGCACTCCGGAAACTGCCCGATACCTATATGTTCATTATGGGTTGGGTAAAATCGAAGTTCCCGAAGCAAGTGCTGGAGAAATTATTGCATTAGCTGGTTTGGAGGGAATTGCAATCGGTGAAACCCTGGCAGATCCACAAAATCCAGTTGCTTTACCAACTATTAAAGTGGAAGAACCAACCGTCCGAATGACTTTTGGAGTAAACACATCTCCGTTCTCCGGCCGAGAAGGCAAGTGGAGCACATCACGCAAATTGCGTGAACGCTTATTCGATGAATTAAGAACAAATGTTTCTTTGCGTGTAACTGAAACAGAATCAGCAGAAACATTCCTCGTTTCTGGGCGCGGTGAATTACATCTTGCAATTTTGATTGAAACCATGCGACGTGAAGGTTATGAATTCCAGGTTTCACGCCCGGAAGTTATTTTTCACAAAGCCGATGATGGTAGCTTGCTCGAGCCATTCGAGGAAGTTCATATTGAAACCAGCGCAGATACAGTGGGTGTCGTTGTAGAGATGTTGGGCGGCAGGCGTGGCAAGATGATGAATATGGAAGACACAGGCGATGGACACGTTCGCTTGATCTATATCGTCCCAACACGAGGATTACTTGGATTCCGCTATCAATTTTTGACTGCTACACGTGGAATGGGCATCCTCCACTCTCTATTCCATGGATACGATGAGCTAGCCGGGGCAATGAATGCACGCTCAACTGGTTCATTGGTAGCAATGGAAGCAGGGGATACAACTGCTTATGCTATGAAAAGTGCTGAAGACCGCGGAGTTTTGTTTATTAACCCAGGATACCAGGTTTATATGGGTATGGTGATTGGGGAAAACAGTCGTGGTGGCGATATTGCGATTAATCTCTGCCGAAAAAAACATCTGACGAATATGCGCTCATCACGCGGTGATATGGAAATTCGTCTTACACCTCCACGACAGATGTCACTCGACGAAGCGATTGAATACCTGTCGGATGACGAGCTTTTGGAAATTACGCCCCTCAATTATCGGATTCGGAAACGTATCCTGAATACCGAAGAACGTGGTAAGCAAACTAAAAAAGCCAAGGAAGCCTTGGAAGAATAAGGTTTATATTTATTAATCAAGGCCGAGCAATGAAGTTGACCCTTCATGCTCGGCCTATTTTTTAATATTTGCGATTACAGGCAATCAGACCTTCCTGCAATCCGCCGCCACCAGATACTTGTTACGCCATTCAACTTTTTGTCTTTGCCGCATTTCTATTTTATTACTGGTGCTTGTCCAGAGATTGAATCTCTTATACGCTCCAAGTGTCCAGGAAGCATTTCTAATTTTTCAGCATCTTGCAGGCTAAAATAGCCCCATGCAATGGTCTCATTGCTTAATCCTGGCACACCGCCTGTGATTTCCGCATCAAAGCTTATTGCAATTATATGAGCCTTGTTTCCATCTGGATAAACTACCAGTTTATTGGGATCGCTGTATATTCCATTCAAACGAGTGATAATAACAACCAAACCAGTTTCTTCAAAAACCTCGCGTACACATGCTTCACTGACACTTTCGCCCGCCTCTATCTGCCCGCCAGGAAGACACCACTGTCCATTGTCAGAACGTTGAGTAAGCAGGATTTTTTTGCTAATCGTGTCCAATATAATAGCTGAACACCCAAGACGAACTTTCCCCTCTCGGGCTATCTGTTTCCCAAATAATACTTTTGTTTTGTCCATACTTCACCAGCAGGAAGGGCGACAAGAATATACCGCCCTTTCTGATTATTATTTTACAAAGGTACCGTTTCGTAAGTCCATCAACGCCTGTTGAATTTCTTCTACGGTGTTCATAACAAATGGTCCATAAGGTACTATTGGTTCCTTGAATGGGGCACCGGCCATAAGCATGAATCGAAAGCCTGAATCGGATTCTGCAACTGCATGAATATAATCGCCATCAGCAAACTGAACCATTTTGACAGCATTTATGATCTTCTCTGAACCAAACATTCCACTTCCTTCGAAGACATACGCAACAGCAGTGTGGCCTCGAGGAATATCCTGAATAAATTCTGCACCTGGAACCAGAGTCACATCCATGTAAACAGGCTTGGCTGCAATCTCAGTCACCGGCCCCTTGACCCCAAGAACCTCACCGGCAACAATTCGAATCGTTACACCATCTTTTTCAAGACATGGTATTTTGGAATTATTTACTTCTTGGTAGCGAGGCGGAGACATTTTCTGATCAGCGGGCAAATTAACCCATAGTTGAAACCCATTAATGTTTCCGTTTGTTCCTCGGCTAGGCATTTCTTCGTGTAAAATGCCACATCCTGACGTCATCCATTGCACATCGCCAGGTCCTATCGTGCCAGCATTTCCCAGGCTGTCTCGATGTTTGACAGCGCCTTCGAGTATATAAGATACTGTCTCAATGCCCCTATGAGGATGCATCGGGAAACCAGGGTTGTTTCCTTCTGTTGGATCATTGAACGCAAAATGATCGAACAAAAGAAACGGATCAAACCTGTTACTTGGGTGAGGCGAGATTGAGCGACGGAGGCGCACGCCGGCACCTTCCAGCACAAATTTTGGATCAATCACTTCTTTAATTTTACGTAATTCTTTCATGCTTATAAATAGCCTTTCTATTTATTGGACTTTTGACAAAAAAGTGAGAACTGCTTCAAAATAGGGGTATGAACCTCGAAGAACATATCCCGCAACTGAAGCAGTTCCGGCAAGAAGTTTACCAGAACTTTAACAAACGAGCCGATAGTCTGATGGACCTGCT
>JAPLGT010000018.1:0-4458 GCA_026390035.1 Chloroflexota bacterium | reverse complement strand
TCCACCGGCATCTGCTGGATGGAAAAATCAGCCGGGTTCTTGACCTGGGCTGCGGTCCAGGCTTATACACCGCGCGACTTGCGAAACTGGGTCACACCTGCAAAGGCATCGATTTTGCGCCTGCGCCGATCGCCTACGCCATCAAAAATGCCCCGCCAGGCTGTCAATACCTGCTCTCAGATATCCGCAGTGCCGATTACGGCAGCGATTACGACCTGGTGATCTTTATCTTTGGTGCACTCAACCTTGTGCAACCCGCCGATGCGCGCTTGATCCTGGAAAAGGCCCGCCGGGCGCTCAAGCCTGGAGGTCTGCTGCTTCTGGAGGCCTCCAGCCTGGATGCTGTCGATCAGATCGGCAACCAGCCAGCCATGTGGTATTCAGCAGAAAATGGCATATTTTCAGACAAGCCGCACCTGTGCTTGATGGAGACATTCTGGGACGATGACCAGAAGGTTGCCACAGAACGCTTTTTTATTATCGATACCGCCACGGGCACAGTCACCCGCCACGCTGCCAGCACACAGGCCTACGAAGAAGAAGATCTTGAGACTCTGTTGCAAGTATCGGGGTATGGTGAAATTAATTTTTACGACTCGCTCACAGGCAAAGAAGAAGCTGAAATCAACGATTTCCTAGTGCTGACTGCCCAAAAAAACAGATAAAAAAGGGCGGATGGGGGTTACCCATCCGCCACACTTGACAGTTTCATGAAGAAAGAGCGGGAGAAACATGCTTCGTCACGATGAACGTCTGGCAGAAGCCCTTAGGCTATTTGCCAGGTTGTGATCACCCGGTCTTTCTCCAATTGTATATACAGCCTTCTTTTTCTATAGACACCTCCATGTATTTGAACAGAAGCGGTTACTGAAATAAGCATAGCACTATTCCAACTGAATACATTAAAAAAACCCTTCAATATTGAAAAGTGCCCATTTTATTCTGGCTGGATGTAAAATGAATATGCTCAATGTTCTTTCAGAAAGGGAGAAATTATGTTGAAACGAGCTTTGATCTGTGCAGCAATACTTCTGATCGCTTCCAGCTGTGCCAAATCTGCAGCCAGTATTCGCCCCACATCCACACCAACCACTGTTGCCAGCGCAGAGCTTAGCCCTGTGCCTGCTACCTTCCCCAGTCTGCCCGCCCTGACGCCCACAAGCAGCGCCAGCCCAACACCTTTCACGGCTTTCACCGTCAAGCCAGCTGTAGATAATTTAAAGATCCGCGTCAACCCTGGGCGGCTGTTTGAAGCATTAATGATGGTGAATCAAACCGATGAGTTGACCGTCCTGGGAACTGCCCCTGGCAGTGAGTGGACTTACGTTAAGACGGCAGATGGCAGTGAAGGCTGGGTTTTCTCGCAGCTGCTCCAAAGCAGTGTTGACCTATCCCGTGTGCCAGTTCGTGAGCCCAAGAATGTGGTCATCATCAAAGGCCGGGTAGTGGATGTCAGCGGTATGCCCATCCAGGGAATTGGTTTTGATGTCAGCCAGGGGGAAAGTAGCGATGTTTCATCTAACCCTGCTTTTACAGATGCAAATGGGCTATTCTTCTCATTCCTGCCAGATACCGCCAGCGGAGCATGGAAGGTAAGTTTCACAGCCACCGATTGTAAAAGCAATATCTGGAGCGATAGCACCTGCACTACTTACAAACCCGGTTTTACCGGCAATGTTGACCCCCTGACTCAAACCGTCAATCTTCCGCAAAGCGCCGAGCCTCTCACATTTACGCTTAGATAAGACCTGCCGTCAAACTTTCCAATCTCTCACAAATAATAAAGGCGGACAGGCATAAGCCCATCCGCCTAACTTTCAAAACTATTATTACAGACTTGTTATTCCCTGGAGAGAGCGCGGGAGTGAACCACTTTATCGTCGTGGTGGACGTCTGGCTTCGTTCAAAATCTGGACAGCCAGGGTTAGGTCACCCGTGCTTTCCCCTGTAGTGCTTCGGCTCCATATTTTCGATATTGAACCTCCTTTCGTGGCAGAAGTGCCACTAAGGGTATATTACAACTTTTCGCACTGGAAAACATTAAAAATAACCTACATAATTGCAAAGTGAAACCTACGAATACCCAATTTTGTATTAATCTGCCATTGAAAGCCACAAGAGGGATATAATTAAGTTGTCGGACAACTTTCTCCCAGACTAGGAGTTTACCCTATGACCACAATCGATCTTACTATCCACGCCGAACGCCGCAAACGTGCCATCCAGCGCGCCCGCGAGCGCAATATCATTATTCCTACCTATGCGCAGATGAAGGACCCATCCAAAATATCGGCTAGCGTAAAAGAAGAGCTTGCCCGGATTGGACTATGGGATATCCACCCACGCAACTTGTTCCGTATCAACTGGCATAACGAAGCCAAGCCCAGTGGCGGAACCTACGGTGGGATCAACCTTCTGGAACTGCCTTCCTCAGTGACCGGCGTTCCAGCCCGTATCATCGCAATTGTAGGCAAATGGTTCCCAACCGGTGCGCACAAAGTCGGCGCGGCCTTTTCCTGCCTGGTGCCTCGCCTGGTCACCGGACAGTTTGACCCAACCACCCAGAAGGCCGTCTGGCCATCTACCGGTAACTACTGTCGCGGCGGCGCCTATGATTCTGCCCTGTTAGGCTGTGAATCCATCGCCATCCTGCCTGAAGGTATGAGCCGCGAACGTTTTGAATGGCTGGCAAAAGTCGCCGGCGAAACCATCAAAACACCCGGATCAGAATCCAACGTCAAGGAAATCTTCGATAAGTGTAACGAACTGCGCCACTCGGGCCAGGACTTGATGATCTTTGATCAATTCCAGGAATTCCCCAATTATCTGTGGCACTATGAAGTGACCGGACACGCCATGGAAGAAGCCTTCAAGCAAATCGCACGGCCCGGCGACCAATTCCGCGGCATCACATCCGCCACCGGTTCAGCAGGTACGATCGCCAGCGGCGATTACATGAAGCAGGTTTTCCCGGGCAGCAAAATTGCCGCCAGTGAAGCCCTGCAGTGCCCCACCCTGCTCGAAAACGGCTTTGGCTCACACCGCATTGAGGGTATTGGCGATAAGCACGTACCCTGGATCCACAATGTCAAGAACACGGACCTGGTCGTCGCGATTGACGATAACGGTGTTGTCAACACCGCCCGCCTTTTCAATGAACCCAACGGCAAAAAATTCCTCGCCAGCAAGGGCGTGCCAGAAGCCACCATCGCACAGCTCAACCTGCTTGGTTTCTCGGGCGTCTCCAACGTACAGACCGCCATCAAAATGGCGAAATACTACGAAATGGACGAGCACGATGTTATTTTCACCATAGCCACAGACTCGATGGAACTGTATCAGAGCCGCCTGACCGAGATGCACGCGGAATTGGGCGAATACAGCGACCGCGACGCCGCCGCCGATTACTCCCGCTGGCTGATGGGTCTTTCAACCGATAACATGCTGGAACTGCGCTACCCGGATCGCCGCCGCGTTCACAATCTGAAGTATTTCACCTGGGTGGAACAGCAAGGCAAGACCTATGCAGATATCCAGGATATGTGGAACCAGCCTGATTACTGGACGAGTGTTCAGAAGCAAGCCGACGAGATCGATGAATTGATCGTAGAGTTTAACAACGAAGTGGGCATCGCCTAAAAAATAAGTTAGGGCACCATCTGGCAGGTAGATCGGCACCAGTTCCACGCCGGTCTACCTGTTTCTTCATCCACCGCTCCCGCCTGAGGAATCCATGTCGATGCTAGCTTCCATCTTCTATGCTCTTGGTTTTGGCCTGCTTGGTTACTTGTTTGGGTCACTCACGCCATCGATCTGGATCACGCGCCTCGTCAAGGGTGTGGATGTACGCGCCAGCGGCTCCGGACACGCCACCACCACCAACACCATCCGACAGGCCGGTTTTGGTCCGGGGGCACTCGTGTTCATCATGGATGTCGCCAAGGGCTTCCTGCCCACCTGGCTGGCGCTGCGATATGCCCCGGCAGACGCAACCTGGCTCATCGTTCCGCTCACAGCCGGTCTGGCTGTTGTCGGACACTGTTGGCCAGTTTTTGCGGGTTTCCGTGGCGGGATGGGTTTGGCCCCTGCGGGCGGCGGGCTGCTGGCCGTACAGCCGCTCGGCTTCTTGATTGGACTGGGCATACTGGTAACACTGGTACTCTTGATCCACCACAGCGCCAGAGCCACCGTGGCCACCGGCATTTTGCTGGCCCCGGTTCTATGGTTGTGCGGTCTGCGAGGAGTGATCTTATGGGTGGGTATTTGCGATGGACTGGTGATCGCCTTCCGGTTCCTGATCGATTGGAATCGTAAGTATCGCGAGCTATGGCTGGATAGGGAAAAACCGCAGTAGTATAAGCATGTTCTTCAGGCCGGGGGGGTGGCGCAGTTTCCAAACAAACCAGAACAGTACACACAAGCAAACCCTGGAACACCGCTGCATCGAACGTAATGATG
>JAPLGT010000129.1:0-2466 GCA_026390035.1 Chloroflexota bacterium | reverse complement strand
GTGGGGAGTTTGAGCACTGCTTTTGTGGAGGAGATGTGTGGCCGAACAGTTCGCCCCGCATCAATTACAGCGCATGCCTGGGAGCTGGATAAGGGCCTGTTTGAATATTTATCCACAACACTCTCCGATTGTGCCAAGGAATCGGGCCAGGCCGGCATACACTTTGATGGGCAGGGTCACAATGCAGATTTTGTAGAAGAAGCCTCAACGCTGCTTATGGATGAAGGCAGTTTGTTTCCGCGGGCGGTACGGCGATACACACACTGCATCATGAATCCTCCATACAGAAAAATCCAAAACAATTCCGAGCATCGCGCCTGGCTGCGCCGCGCAGGGATTGAGACAACCAATCTGTATACCGGTTTTCTAGCCCTGGCCGTTTTGCTACTGCAGCCAGGTGGAGAACTTGTGGCGATTGTGCCGCGATCATTTTGCAATGGCGTCTACTTCAAGGCTTTCCGACGTTTTTTCCTGGGCGCAATGAATATCTGCCAACTGCATGTGTTTGTGGCGCGGGATCAGGCCTTCCAGGATAATGATGTGCTGCAGGAAAATATCATCATCCACGCCATCAAAGGCGTGCAACAAGGTAGTGTGGTTATTTCATCCAGCCAGAACGGTGATATGGATGATCTGACCCACCGAGAAGTGGATTTTTCGCAAGTTGTGCGACCTGATGATGTAGATAAAGTAATCAATATTGCTTCAAGCGAAATCGATCAGCTTGTCACTGAACGCATTCACCGGTTTACTTGTTCACTTCAAACTCTTGGAATCCAGGTCAGCACGGGCGCCGTGGTGGATTTCCGCGCCCTGGATGATATCCGTGAAATGCCGGAAGAAAACAGCCATCCGTTGATTTATCCAGCACACTTTAAGAACGGCTTTGTGGAATGGCCCAAACCCGGCGGTAGGAAACCGAACGCAATTCTTGAGAGCGAATCGAGTAGGTCAACCCTCATACCAAACGGTTGGTATGTGCTCACACGTCGCTTCAGCTCAAAAGAAGAAAAACGGCGCATTGTGGCCGGGATCCATTCTCCGGAGCGAGTGCCGGCCGCGAAGGTGGGTTTTGAAAATCACCTGAACGTTTTTCATACGGCCGGAAAAGGACTGGATTCCATGCTGGCCAGAGGCCTGGCAGTTTACTTGAATTCCACCTTGGTAGACATGTACTTCAGGCAGTTTTCCGGACATACCCAAGTGAATGCTTCTGATCTGCGCACCCTGCCATACCCGGATCGAGATGCGCTAAAGCGAATGGCAACCCTTGTCGGGGATACAATTCCCAACCAGGACACAATTGATAAATTTATTGAAGTGGAGATAACCAACATGACCACGGACGCCATCCCCAACCCTGTCAACATACAAAACCGCATACGGGAAGCTCTCGAATTATTGGCGGACCTTGGTTTGCCTCGCGCCCAACGCAATGAACGTTCCGCGCTAACCTTGTTGGCATTGCTCGATTTGAAGGCGGACGAACCCTGGGCTTTGGCACGCAGCCCGCTAATTGGCATCACGCCAATAATGGAATTCGCGCATGAGCACTATGGTCGTAAGTACGCGCCGAATTCACGCGAGACTTTTCGACGATTTACAATGCACCAGTTTGTGCAGGCCGGTATTGCCACTATGAATCCTGACCACCCGAGCCGGCCGATAAACAGCCCAGGAACTGTCTACCAAATTGAGGACCATGCGCTTGAATTGATTCAAGCGGTTGGCAACAAAGACTGGCATGAGAGGCTGGCATCCTACAGTGGAGTGAGGGAGTCCCTGGCTGGGTATTATGCACACGCGCGGAAAATGACAATGGTGCCTTTGGTACTTCCAGGTGGAACACTTCAGTTGACCCCCGGCGACCATAACATTCTTATCAAGGCAATTGTGGAGGAGTTTGGGCCACGTTTTGCGCCTGGCGCGGATGTTTTATATGTAGGCGACACGGGCGCAAAGATGGTGTATTTTGATGATAAGACATTTGCCAGCCTGGGATTGATCTTTGACCAGCATGGTAAATTCCCGGATGTGATACTTTATATGCGCGACCGAAACTGGCTGTTGTTGGTGGAGTCTGTGACCAGCCACGGGCCGATGGATGCAAAACGACATACGGAATTGGCAAAGCTGTTCAAAGCATCCACGGCGGGGCTGGTGTATGTGACTGCTTTTCCCGACCGCTCGGCAATGGCCCGTTACCTGAATGAGATTTCGTGGGAAACCGAAGTATGGGTTGCGGACGCGCCATCCCATCTAATTCACTTCAATGGCGAGCGTTTCTTAGGCCCATACATAAAGTAAGACGAAGTATTATTGGGAAGAGAAAATCTCAGTTCAAATTTGACCGAGAAAAGCGCTTGAGGATCTGTGTTTTATAAACAGATCGATGAATTGCTCAAACAAAAGCCAACCGCCGGAGACAGCATCCGGCGGTTTTGCTTTCTGAGAACGTTTAGAGTG
>JAPLGT010000195.1:0-17099 GCA_026390035.1 Chloroflexota bacterium | reverse complement strand
GGTGCCAGTTTTAGGTGATAACCTATCCCACCGGCTCCCTTCCCTAAAACGGGAAGGGGGAGAAAGAGGGTTTTTTTTGTGGAGTTTTGCGCCAGGAGCAGGCGCAAAAACTCCACTGGCGGGGCAAACCAGCGATTATGAATCGCCTGAGCGGCAGAACCAGGATGGTAAGCCCAAAGAGCGAGAACGCAGAGCTGGTGAGTATATGAGTGGGCGGTGCCAGTTTTAGGTGATAACCTATCCCCCCTCTTCCCCCCTTCCCGAAAACGGGAAGGGGGGGAAGAGGGTTTTTTTTGTGGAGTTTTGCGCCAGGACCGGCGCAAAAACTCCACAGGCGGGGCAAACCAGCGATTATGAATCGCCTGAGCGGCAGAACCAGGCTGGTTAAGTGTTTAGATGCTGCTGGGGTCGTATTGGCTGGGTGGCTGCGGGTTCTTGCAAAAGATCGGTAGCTGGTCTTTTCCGGCGTGATATTCATATTGTTTATCGCCAGAGCGCAGGATGACCTGGTAACCGGGGGTGATCACTTCGGCATAGACCATGCCGGGGTCAGGGCATCCCAGGCCGGCGTTCGACCAGTTGACGGGCCCAGCCTGCAGCAGGCTGATGGCGCTGACGGGCACGGAGATGCGTTCGGCGAGATCGAGCCGGGCGGTTTCGACCATTTTTTCAAGACCGGCAGGGGCATTGGGTGCGGAGGTGGGCATTTGTGTTTCAACTCCTTGAGTGGGTAGGGCCGGGGGTGCCTGTGTTTCTGCGGCGGGTGCGGGCTGGGTCGGTACGGTTGGGGCGGCCTGGGTCGGTTGGGCGGGTATGGCCGTTTGGCTGGCCTGGGTCGGTTGGGCGGGTATGGCCGTTTGGCTGGCCGCTGGTGCACAACTGGTCAGCGCAAGGCTGATGACAACTATCCAAAGCAAGAATCGGGTAAGCATGGTTGGGTCTCCTTCCACGAGGTGGGCTACCATTATATACAACGCTGCACCTGTTGAAAAGTTCCCAGGAGCGGTGCGGGGCGGGTGGCATCCGCTTGCCCGGATGGATGGAATGGTGTTAAATTGGTGATATTGGTATAAAATAGTATCTGGCATTTGAACGGAATAATTAGGATCATCGCACCGCTTGCTTTCCAAAAAGCGGGAGAAAAAGGTTTGATTTGAGGTGGAGTATGGACAGTCAGGCAAGAATTTTGATCGTTGATGACGATACCATGCTGGGGGTTTCCACCCGGCGTGTGTTGGAGTCTTATGGTTTCAAGACTTTTCTGGCCGAGACGGGACAGGCTGCCTTCAATTTGATGCGGGAAGAGAAATTCGACCTGGCATTACTCGATATTAACATGCCCGATATGAGCGGCTTCGAAATTTGCCAGCGCATGAAGGCAGATCCGCAGATGGCCGGCGTGGCGGTGATCATACTCTCAGGAGGCATGATCCAATCAGATGACAAGGTGACCGGGATTAATCTGGGGGCAGATGATTACATCACGAGACCGGTTCCCAATCGTGAGCTGCTGGCGCGCATCCAGGCGGCGCTGCGTGTAAAGGCGGCAGAGCATACCCTGCGCAACAGCGAAATGCAGCTGCAGGTCTTAATTTCGGCCAATATTGATGGCATGCTGGTGCTTGACCCGCAAGGCCGGGTGCAGTTGGTCAATGCGGCGGCCTGCCAGCTTTTGGGTCGCTTGCAGGTTGAATTGGTAGGGGCGACATTGGAGCTGCCGGTGGGCCAGGGCCAGGATGCAGAATTTGAAATCAAGCTGGCTGATGGGTCCGTACGCACGCTTGACCTGCGTTCCACCACCATTCAATGGCAGGCTGCGAACGCCAGCCTGGTGAGCATGCGTGATATTACGGCCCGAAAACAGGCTGAAAACCAACTGCGTGAGAGCAAAGAGCATTTCAGGCTGCTGACCGAAAACATCCGGGATGTCGTCTGGACGATGGACGCGGAGACCCTGCGATTTCTATATGTAAGCCCTTCGGTCTTTAATTTGCGCGGTTTTACGCCCGAAGAAATCATCGCACAACCGCTGGATGCGGCGCTCTCGCCTGAGGCGGCTGCTTTTGTGCGCGGGAAAATGAGCTTGGATAGGGCTGATTTCCTGGCAGGAAAGTTTGGCAGGGATCATTTCTTCGTAAATGAAGTTGACCAGCCCTGCAAGGATGGCTCGATCGTTTGGACCGAAGTGATCACCAGTTATTACAAAAATGAGAAAACCGGGCGCGTGGAAGTGTTGGGCGTCACGCGTGATATTACCGAGCGCCGGCGCATGGAAAATGAGCTGCGGGCGAGTGATAAACGCTTTGGCGATACGCTGGATGCGGTCAAGGATGGGATCTGGGATTGGCAGGTGCAGAGTGGCGAAATTTTCGTCAGCAAAAATCTATATGCCATCCTGGGGTATTCGGGGCAGGAACTTTCGGTAAATTACGTCACCTGGCGGGCATTGGTTCACCCGGAAGATATCCAGACAACCGAGGAAATCTTGAAGCATGGGATTGAAAGCGGTGAGGCTTTCAATATTGATCTGCGCATGCGGATGAAGGCGGGCGCATGGCGCTGGTTTTCGATGCGCGGCCGGGCGGTTGAAAGGCAGGCAGATGGTCGCGTGGCGCGGATCCTTGGCACGCTGAGTGATATCAGCGCGCGCAAACAGGCTGAGGATGAGCTGCGTGAGGCGCACATGCAGCTTGAGCAGCGTGTGGAAGAGCGTACCGCTGAGTTAAAAGTGGCTTATGATGAGCTTGAAAAAGCCGGGCACCTGAAGGATGAGTTTCTTTCCAGCATCAGCCATGAGCTGCGCACTCCGTTGACCGGGATATTGGGTCTCAGCCAGGTGTTGCAGTTGCAAACTTATGGCGAGTTGAGTGAAAAACAGATGGCAGCCCTGCACAATATTGAAGAAAGTGGGCGGCATCTGTTGGAAATGATCAACGATATCCTCGACTATTCACGGATCGAAGCCGGAAAGATGGATTTGCAGATTACGCAGTGTTCGCTGGTGGAGGTCTGCCAAACCAGCCTGCAGGCCATTCGTGCCCTGGCCGGGACAAAACAGCAGCAGGTCAGTTTTACAACCGATCCAGCCTCGGTGATTGTGTATGGCGATGTGCGCCGCTTGAAGCAGTCGCTGGTCAAATTGTTGGGTAATGCGATCAAATTTACGCCTAACGGCGGCAGCCTGGGGATTGAATTGAATGGCAGCGAGATGGCCGGGCAAGTGCGTATCACCGTCTGGGACAAGGGCATTGGGATCCACCCAGCTGACTTTCAACGCCTGTTCCAGCCTTTCACCCAATTGGACGCGCGTCTGGAGCGCCGCTATGGCGGCAGTGGGTTGGGGCTTTCGCTCGTCAGGCGCTTTAGTGAGCTGCAAGGCGGCCGGGTGACGGTGGAGAGTGTTCACGGTGCAGGCAGCCGGTTTAGTATTATCCTGCCGAGGACATAAGCGCGTGGGCAGCCCAGCGCTTTTCGCGCATTTGGCTGGCATGGGTGTGATGGTTGCGCGCAACATCTTTATACCAGCCAGTAAAACAGCCTGTTTTTGCGGACCGGAAGAAAATACCCGGGAGTAAATCAGAAATTAGATGTCCAAGATATTTTACAAGGTGATATGATATTAATGGTGCTCGGCCGCATGATTTGGCTGGCAGCCCCGTTTGCAAACCCTTCAAAACCGTTGAGTGGAGAATACGATGACAACCAAAAAAAAGACCCCGCAAAATTTGACTGTGGATGCCGAGGTGCAGCCTGTGGCGAAATTTCCGATCGTGGGGATTGGTGCATCGGCCGGTGGGTTGGCAGCTTTTGAGGCTTTTCTTTCGGGCATGCCAGCTGATTCTGAACCGGGCATGGCTTTTGTGCTGGTGCAGCACCTGGCCCCCGATCATAAAAGCATCCTGACGGAACTGGTCAAGCGCTATACGCGCATGCAGGTCTTCGAGGTCGAAGATGGCATGGTGGTCCAGCCCAATTGTGCTTATATCATTCCACCCAACCGCGATATGGCTTTTTTGAACGGCACGCTGCAGCTGCTGGAAATGGTTGAACCGCGCGGGCAGCGTTTGCCAATCGATTATTTCTTCCGTTCGTTGGCCCAGGATCAACAGGAGCGCGCCATCTGTATTGTGCTTTCGGGCACGGGCAGTGATGGTTCGTTGGGGGTGCGGGCGGTTAAGGCCCAGGGTGGCATGGCCATGGCACAAACCCCTGAAACTACCGAGTATGATGGCATGCCGCGCAGCGCGATTGGCACGGGGCTGGTGGATTATGTGCTGGCTCCGCGCATGATGCCAGACCAACTGATCAAATATGTCGCGCACGCCTTTGGAAAGATCACCTATCCGCTCGCCTCTCCGGCACAGAAAACTGAGGATATCTTAAAAAAGATCTTCGTGCTCCTGAGAGCCCAGACCGGGCATGATTTTTCATCGTATAAGTCGAACACGATTGCGCGCCGGATTGAACGGCGCATGGCAGTGCAGCAGGTGGAACAGCTGGATGCGTACTTGCGCTTCTTGCAGCAAACCCCCAAGGAAGTGGAGGCGCTCTTCCGTGATCTGTTGATTGGGGTTACGAATTTCTTCCGCGACCCGGATGCCTTTTCCGTACTCCAGGGCCAGGCTGTTGTGCGTATGCTGGCGGGCAAGACACCTAACAGCCTGGTGAGGGTCTGGGTGCCCGGCTGTTCGACTGGCGAAGAGGCTTATTCGATTGCCATACTGCTGCAGGAGCAGATGGATGCGCAGAAACAGAACTTTGCGGTCCAAATCTTTGCGACCGATATCGACAACCAGGCGATTGAACAGGCGCGTTCCGGGGTGTACTCCGCCAGCATCGCCGCGGATATGTCGCCTGAGCGCCTGTCTCGTTTTTTTACCCCGGTGCCGGATGGCGCTAACGGGCGGGACGTTAATTTTTACCAGGTGCAAAAAATCATCCGTAACATGCTGATCTTCTCGGAACAGGATGTGATCAAGGATCCACCCTTTTCCAAGCTGGATCTGATCAGCTGCCGCAACCTGTTGATCTATATGAACACAGATCTTCAGAAACGGCTGATTCCATTGTTCCACTATGCGCTTAACCCAGGTGGATTTCTTTTTCTGGGCACATCCGAGACGGTGGGCGAATATATGGATCTGTTTAGCCTGCTGGAGCGCAAATCCAAGCTTTACCAGCGCAGCCAGGAACCTTATCTGACCAATCGTTTGTCACTCGGGTCGATGCTGCCTTACCTGCCAGTGAACTCCAGCCCGTCGCGCAGCAGCACCCAGACTACACGCGACCCCAAACTGCATCTGCGCGAGCTGACCGAGCGGGCATTGCTGGACCATTATGGCGCGGTGGCGGTTTTGGTGACCGAGCGCGGTGAAATTACCTATTTGCACGGACGCACGGGGCATTTCCTGGAACCAGCACCGGGTGAAGCCGATCTGAATATTATTAAGATGGCACGCGATGGGCTGCGGCAAGAGCTGGTCAGTGCCCTGCATCAGGCTGTGGCGCTGAGAGAACCGGTCTTGCGGCTGGGCTTGCGGGTGAAAACCAATGGAAGTTACAGCCTGACCGATATGACGGTGCGACCGGTGCCGGCTGGCTCGAGCGGGACCAGTGAGTCGATCTTGTATTTGGTGATCCTGGAAGAAAAGCCGGAGGCAGTGGTCGTGGATGTGCCGGCTGCCGCGGTGGATGTGATTGTAGTTGAACCGGATGTGCGCATCGCAGCGCTCAAACAGGAACTGCGCGCCAAGGAAGAATACCTTCAGACCACCAACGAAGAGCTTGAGACCACCAACGAGGAACTCAAATCATCCAATGAAGAGATGCAGTCGGTTAATGAAGAGCTGCAATCTACCAATGAAGAATTGGAAACTTCCAAGGAAGAGCTGCAATCGGTCAACGAGGAATTATCGACCGTTAACGCTGAGCTGCAGCAAAAAGTGTCTGACCTGACCCGCGCCAATAATGATATGAACAACTTGCTGGCGGGCACGGGCATTGGCACCATCTTTGTTGATTACCAATTGCACATCCAACGCTTTACTCCGGCGGTTATGCAGGTCATCAACCTGATCATGAGCGACGTGGGCCGGCCAGTTGGGCACATTGTCTCGAACCTGGTGGGCTATGACTCCCTGGTCAGCGATGTCAAATCTGTTTTGGACAGCCTGCTGCCCAAGGAAGTTGAAGTTCAGACCCAATCGGGCGATTGGTACTTGCTGCGCATCCGGCCATATCGCACCCTTGAAAACGTGATCGAGGGCGCGGTGATCACCTTTACTGAGATCAACGAACTGAAAAAGGTCAAGGTGGCGCTGAAGCAAACCGAGGTATTGCGTCGTTTGGCGGCTGTTGTAGAAGACTCGCGAGATGCCGTCATGGTGCAAAGCCTGGATGGGCGCATCCTGGCCTGGAACCCGGCGGCAGTGAATCTGTACGGCTGGAGCGAGACGGAAGCCCGAACCATGAACATCCGTGAGCTCATTCCTGCCGAAGTGCGCGAGGCTGAGCTATCCAGAGTGCAGAAGGCTGGCCAGGAGGAGATTTCTGAGGCTTTCCATTCGCAGCGCAAGGCCAAAAATGGCAAGGTGCTGAATATCAGGCTGACCACTACCGCGCTATTTAACCAGAGCGGAGAAATGTATGCCATTGCCAGCACCGAACGGGTGGTAGGAGAATAGTGCATGTCTGCAATGGACCATAATGAAAATCTGATCGGCAAAGCCGAGGCACTACGTAAACGTGCAGAAAAAATTTTGGATGAAAGCCGTGGCTTGCTGCCCGAAAATCAGGATGACTTGCCGCATGTGCTGCATGAATTGCGTGTGCACCAGATTGAGCTGGAGATGCAGAACGACGAACTGCTGCGAGTTCAAATGGCGCTGGAAGAATCGCGGGCGCGTTATTTCGATTTGTACAATCTGGCGCCGGTGGGATATTGCACTTTAAACGAAAAGGGGCTGGTGTTGGAAGCCAATCTGACGGCTGCCTCCATGCTGGGCGTTACCCGCAGAGCAATGACCAGTCAGCACCTATCCCAGTTCGTCTTCAATCTGGATCAGGATACTTACTACCACCATCGCCGGCGGTTAACCGAAATCGGCAGGCCGTTGGAATGTGAACTCAGGCTGGTGCGCCAGGATGATGGCAGCAACTTTTGGGTGCGGATACATTCGAGCATCGCACAGGAGTCTGGCAGCCCGCTTCACCTGACGATCTTGACTGATATCAGCGCGCGCAAACAGGCCGAGGCTGACCTGCGTGAATCACAGGCTAAACTGGAACAGCGTGTGGCAGAACGCACGTTCGAGCTGAATATGTCGAACCTGGAGCTGATCAAGGCCGCGCGCATCAAGGATGAATTTCTGGCAAGCATGAGCCATGAATTGCGCACGCCGCTGTCTTCCATGCTCGGGCTGACGGAAGTGCTCAAGCTAAAGGCCTACGGGCAGTTAAACGACAGGCAAATGCAGGCCCTCGACAAGATCGAAATCAATGGACAACAGCTGCTGGATTTGATCAATACCGTGTTGGATTATGCCTGCATTATCTCTGGAAAATTTGATCTGCGGATTGAGCCATGCCTGTTGATGGATGTCTGCCAGACCAGCCTGGCAGAGTTTGACCGGCAGATCAGAGCCAAGCAACAAAATGTCAGTTTTAAAATCGATCCGCTGCCCATGCTTATCCAGGCGGATAAGCAGCGTGTGAAGCAGATGCTGGCGATCCTGCTCAGTAATGCCGTAAAGTTTACATCTGCGGGCGGCAGCCTGGGGATTGATGTGACTGCCAACGAAACGAACCAACTGGCACATATCACAGTTTGGGATACAGGTGTGGGTATCCGCGCACAGGATCTGCCGTTTTTATTCCAGGCCTTTACACCGCTGGATAGCAGCCTGGTGCGGCAGTATAGCGGCACGGGCCTGGGGCTGGCGTTGGTCAAGCGCCTGGTTGAATTGCAGGGTGGCAGCATCAGGGTGGAAAGCACCTTTGGTGTGGGCAGCCGCTTTACGCTTGACCTGCCAATGTTTGAGCCAGGTGATTTATAGGAGTGGACATGCCCGCCAAAGCCTTGGTCTTGATCGTGGATGATGAGCCCGCCAACTTGCGGGCCACCTGCCGGGTGTTGGAAGCCCAGGGATATGCCACACTCAGCGCCGAAAATGGGCAGGCTGCACTAAACCTGGTGCGCGCAGAACAACCCGCGCTGGCATTTGTGAATGTGCGCCTGGCGGATATGGATGGGTTTGAACTGGGCCGGCAAATGAAGCAGGTTCCGGCGCTGGCGGATATGTTCGTGGTGATCGTTCTGGATGAGCAGCACGATCACAAGCCTCAGGAACTTGGGGCTGAAACGGGGGTGGATGATATCATTGTGCGCCCAATTACCAATGTTGCTCTGCTTACGCGCCTGCGGGCCATGTTGTACGCCCGCGAGGTTAAGCACAGCCTGCGCAAACAGGCGCAACTGCTGCGCGAGCGCCAGGAAGAAATGGTTGCATTTAATCTGACCGGGCAGCAGATCAACCTGGCGCTGCCATTGGAAGCGATCCTACCCAAGGCACTGGATGTGATTTTCAGGGCGCTTCGCACTGACCAGGCATTTATCTTTTTATTAGAAAATGGCAAGCTTGAGCTGAAGGCTGGCATGTATGCCGATGGCTCGCAGGCCGAGCACAGCCTGATGGAGCATTCGGTTGGCGAATGCCTGTGCGGGCTGGCTGCGCGTGATGGGCGTGCCATTTATTCGCAGGATATTTCCAAGGATTTACGCTGTACACTGATGGAGTGCAAGCGTGCCGGGGTGCGCTCCTTTGCGGCGCTGCCCCTGCAGACTGGAGATGCAATTTTTGGCGTCTTGGGGCTGGCCAGCTTCGCGGAACGGGATTTTGCCGAACAGAGCGCATTTATACAAACCCTGGCCACTCAGATTTCGTTCGGGATCCAAAACGCGCGCCTGTACGAGACGGTTCAGTCTGAACTCAGCCAGCGCAAACACCTGGATGATGCCTTGCAGAAAAAGAACAGGGTTCTGGCAGCTTTACAGGAAACCACCCTGGAGTTGATCTCAGAACTTGACCTGCACAGCTTGTTGGAAAACATCGTCAAACGCGCCGGAGAGTTGGTGGGCACAGATTCCGGGTTCATTGATCTGCTGGATGCGGATACGCAGCGCCTCAAACCGCAGGTGGGGGTCGGTGGGCTGGTCAGTTCTCTAGATTTGGAATGTGCCCTGGGCGAAGGCCTGGCTGGGCAGGTCTGGCAGAGTGGACAGCCGCTGGTGGTCGCTGATTATGATGCCTGGGCTGGGCGTATGGGTAATTACCAGCCGGGCAAGCTGGCTGCGGTGGCGGGCGTCCCGCTTTTATCCGGTGAGACCGTGGTAGGTGTGCTGGGTCTGGCGTATCAGCAGCCATCCAGACAGGTTTTTGAGGCTGAAGCGCTGCAGCTGCTGGTGCAGTTTGCGCGGCTGGCCTCAATCGCGATTGCGAATGCGCGTCTGTTTGCGGCACAGCAGCAGGAGCTGGCCGAACGCAAGCGCGCCGAACAAGCCCTTAAAAGCAGCGACGAGCGTTTTCGGCTCGCTTTTCTGACCAGCCCAGATTCGATCAACATTAGCCGGCTGGCGGATGGGGTCTATGTAGATGCGAATGAAGGTTTCACGCACATCACCGGGTACGAGCGGGATGAAGTGATCGGCAAATCTTCACTTGAGATCAATATTTGGAATGACCCGGCGGACCGCGCCCGGCTTGTGGAAGGTTTACGCCAGCATGGTGAAGTTAAAAACCTGGAAGTGCAATTTAGAATGAAAGACGGGCACCTGCTGACAGCGATGGTGTCTGCCCGGATCATTATGCTGGATGGGGTCGCGCATATCATCTCGGTCACCCGCGATATTGACGAGAAGAAGCGCGCAGAGGATGCGCTGAAAGCCTCCGAACAGAAATTTCGGCGCGTGGTGGAAGCCTCGCCAGGGGCAATGTATTTTTTCCGGCTGGAGCAGAATGAGCGTCTGATCTTGATGGATGCAAACCCGGCGGCTGATCGGATCATGGGGATTTCGCACCAGGCCTTGCTGGGTATGACGGTGGAGCAGGCTTTTCCGAATATTGTCGAGACGATTTACCCCGAGATGTACCGCCAGGTGGCGCGCGGCGAGCTTGGTCCCCAGGCGTTTGAAGTTAAGTTTAAGGATGAGCGTTTGGAAGCAGATTTTTACGTGCAGGTTTTCCAAACGACTCCAGGCTCGATCCTGGTGGATTTTGACGATATTTCTGAGCGCAAGCAGAACGAACAAGCCCTGTCTGAGCGTGAATTCTGGCTGAGAGAGTCGCAGCGGGTGGGGCGGATTGGGTCTTACATCCTGGATATCAAGAAAGGCACCTGGGCCTGCTCGGACGTGCTGGATGAGATTTTTGGGATCCAACCTTTTTATGAAAAGAACCTGGAAACCTGGAATAACCTGGTACATCCGGATGAACGTGAGGCCATGCTGGCATACTTCATGCAAAATGTGATTGAAGCGAAACAGCCTTTTGATAAGGAATATCGCATCATACGGGTTGCGAATGGTGAGGGACGCTGGGTCTGGGGGCGTGGCGAGCTGGTGTTTGACGAAAGCGGCGCAGCGGTGCGCATGATTGGCACCATCCAGGATGTGACTGAGCGCAAGCAGGCCGAAGAGCAGATTAAAAAGCTGAATGCGCAGCTGGAACAGCGCGTGGCTGAACGCACCACTCAGCTGCAGGCGGCTAACCAGGAATTGGAAGCATTTGCGTATTCGGTTTCGCATGACCTGCGCGCGCCGCTGCGTGGCATTGATGGCTGGAGCCTGGCGCTGCAAGAAGACTACGGCGCACAGCTGGATGAACGCGGTAATAATTATGTCCAGCGGGTGCGCAGTGAGACCCGGCGCATGGGCCAGTTGATTGATGATCTGCTGCAGCTTTCGCGTCTGACTCGCGGCGAGATGCAGGTTGCGCCGGTAGATCTTTCGGCGCTGGCGCAAACTGTGGCCGCGCGCTTGCGCGAAGCGTTGGGACAACGCCAGGTTGAATTTAGCATCCAGCCGGGGCTGGTGGCCCAGGCCGACGGTCATCTTTTGGAGATTGTACTGACCAATTTATTCGATAATGCTTGTAAATTTTCCGGTGCCCGCCCGCTGGCGCAGATCGATTTTGGTCAGACTATACAAAACGGTAAGCTGGCCTATTTTGTGCGTGATAACGGGGCCGGATTTGATATGATGTATGCAACCAATCTATTCGGAGCGTTCCAGCGCATGCACACGCAGAGCGAGTTTCCGGGTACCGGAATTGGGCTGGCTACGGTTCAACGCATCATCCACAGGCATGGCGGCGCGATCTGGGCGGATGCAAAACCGGATATGGGCGCTGTTTTTTACTTTACACTGGGGTGACTGGTGCCTGGGTATTCCTCGTATGCACGGAGAATGCCCAGGTAAAAACCGCCGGGTACTGGCATTCTAAGCCGCCAGGCCTGGACGAACCGGTCATAGGATTTGTTAGAATATTTTATTGAGGATCAATGCCGAGTCCGTTGAATGTGCTGATTGTTGAAGATGTTGAAAGTGATGCCGCTTTGATTCTGCGCGAGCTGGAAAAGGCAGATTACCTGGTTAGCGCAAAGCGGGTGGAAAGTGCGCCCGAACTGGAAGCGGCGTTGAGCGCGGGCCAAGGCTGGGATATTGTCATCTCTGACTATAAACTGCCGCAGTTTGATGCCCCGGGTGCCCTGGCGCTCTTGCAGAAAAGTGGGTTGGATATTCCCTTTATTGCAGTTTCTGGCACGATTGGTGAGGTGACAGCTGCGGCGCTGATGAAGGCTGGCGCGCACGATTACCTGATGAAAGGCAACCTGGTGCGCCTGGTGCCAGTGGTGCGGCGTGAATTGGCCGAAGCGCGCCGGCGCGCAGAATACCGGCAATCTGACCAGAGACTGCGTGAGAGCGAAGCCCGTTACCGGACCATGTTTGAAAATTCACCCATCTCGCTCTGGGAAGAAGATTTCTCGCAGGCCAAGCTGTATATCGATGGCCTGCGCGCAGGTGGCGTGACGGATTTCCGCGCCTATTTTGATGCTCATCCGGCCGAGGTGAAGACCTGTGCCCGCCTGGTGGAAGTGTTGGATGTCAACCAGGCTTCGCTGGCTTTTCAAAGAGTGGGCAGCAAGGCGGAATTGATCACCAGCCTGGATAAATTGATCCCGGATGAAGCTGTCCAGGAGTTTTTGCCCGAACTGCTCATGATTGCCGATGGGTTTTATCATTTTGAGTATGAGGGCATCAATGAATATGGCCGAGATTTTAGCGTGCACTGGCAAGCGGTCAGCGGTCACGAACAAGATCTAGGCCGGGTGATTGTCTCTATCCAGGATATCAGCCAGCGCAAACAGGCCGAACGCCAGCTGCGCCAGGCGGAAATGCGGCTGCGCAGCCTGGTGGAGAAGATGCCAGCCATTGTCTACACTGAAAAGGCGGATGAACCCGGGCGGATTGTGTATATCAGCCCGCAGATTGAGCAGTTGACGGGTTATGCGCCAGCGTTGTGGATGGGCACGCTCGGGTTCTGGAAATTAATCATTCATCCGGATGATTTTGAGATGGTGAATGCGGCAGAGCTGCGCAGCGAGCAGACCGGTGAAGCCTTCAAAGTGGATTGCCGTATTCTGACACGCACCGGAGCTGTGGTCTGGATGCGCGACGAGGCTGTCTTGATTCATGACGAAGACGGCCAACCCTTGTTCTGGCAGGGCGTAAAATACGATATCAATGATGAGAAACGGTCCGAATCTGAGTTGAAGGAAAGCCAGGGCCGGCTGGCGCAATTGATGAGTAACCTGCCGGGTATGGCGGTGCGCAGCAAGCTTGACCCGGATTGGGAGATGGAATTTGCGAGCGAGGGCTGCCTGGCGCTGACCGGTTTCACAGCGGATGAGCTGACTGCCGATCAGGGCCGGGGCTACGGCAGCCGGATCCATCCGGAAGATCGTGAATTGGTCAGGGCGGCCATCCGTGAAGCTGCCCGCGAAAAGGGTCAATTCCAGGTTAGATACCGGATCCTGGCTGCGAACGGGCAGGAGAAGTGGGTCTGGGAAAAGGGCCAGGTGATCGAGGCGGCCCAGCCTGGGCCGCTGTGCATGGAAGCCTTTGTTATCGATATCACCGAAAGCAAACAGGCTGAGGCTGCCATTCAGCGGCATCTCTCTGAGTTGGAGGTGCTTTACCAGAACAGCCTGGATATCAACCGTTTGCTGGATCCCAGACAAATTGCCAACAAGGTGGTTGAGATTCTGCGAGACAAGATGAATTGGCATCACATCGCCATCCGCCTCTATAATGAACAGACCGGCGAAGTGGAGCTGCTGGCGCTAAACCAACCTGGGCCAGGTTTGCATGCTGAGCAGGAAGTAATCATCAGCCAGTCGATTACGAAGAGTATGAGCGGGCTGAGCGGCTGGGTCTACCAGCATGGCGAGTCGGTGTTGTGCCCGCGAGTGAGCGAGGATAGCCGCTATGTGCAGACCCACCCCGATATTCGTTCGGGGTTGTATGTGCCGCTCAAAGCTGGCGAGCGTACGATTGGGTCGATCAGCGTGGAAAGCCAGGCGGAGAATGCCTTTAACGAGCAGGATGAACGCTTTTTAATGATCTTATCCAACCAGGCTACGATTTCGATTGAGAATGCTCAGCTGTTTTTGATGGCCAGGGTGGAGCTGGCGGCGCGCAAGCAGGTTGAGGCCGAGCTGCTGCAGGCCCAATCCAGGTTGGAGCTGCGTGTGGCAGAGCGTACTGCGGAATTGAAGAATGCGAATTTTCAACTGGAAAAAGCGGCGCGCTTGAAGGATGAGTTCCTTTCCAGCATGAGCCATGAGCTGCGCACACCCCTGACGGGCATCCTGGGCCTTTCTGAGGTGCTGCAGCTGCAGACTTATGGCCCGCTGAGCGATAAACAGATGACGGCCATGAACCATATTGCCAGCAGCGGCCGGCACCTGTTGGAAATGATCAATGATATCCTGGATTTTTCCCGGATTGAGGCGCGCCAGTTGATCCTGCGCCTGGCAGCCTGCCAGGTGACGCAGGTTTGCCAATCTGGGTTGAGGGCTATTTCTGACCAGGCGCAGAAGAAAAATATAACCACCAAATTTGCGATCGACCGGCCCGGGCTGGTCATCCAGGCTGATCCGGGCAGGTTGAAACAGATGTTGACCAACCTGTTGAGCAACGCGATTAAATTTACTCCGGCGGGTGGCAGTATTGGGATTGAGGTGACCAGCAGTCAGGTTGAGCAGGTGACGCGCATCACGGTCTGGGATACGGGTATAGGGATCCGCTCAGAAGATAGACCGCGCCTGTTCCAGACTTTTGTCCAGTTGGATGCCAGCCTGGCGCGCCAGTATAACGGTACGGGGCTGGGCTTGGTATTGGTGAAGAGATTAGCGGAGCTGCATGGAGGCAGCGTCAGCGTGGAGAGTAGTTTTGGCGTGGGCAGCCGCTTTACGATCAGTTTGCCGTGGGAGGCGGGGGATGATGTGGCGAAATGACTTTCGCCACATCATCCCCAGTCTTTTCAGCGGGAGAGCCAACTCTATCCAGCGTGGCTGCCGCGTGAGTAATTTGAAAATTCCCCTTTCCCAAAAACGGGAAGGGGGTGCAAGAGCTTTTTTGCGGAGCAAACCAGCGATTATTAATCGCCCGAGCAGCAGAACCAGAATGGTTAAGTGCCAAAACGAAGAGCTCGTGTGTAAATAGGTAGAGTTAATAAAACATTTGTTCAATGAGAGTTTGTCAAAGTAAGTACTATTTTTGCATGACCAGATTTTAGGAGAATATGGGTTTAGCGTTTGTAAAGCAACTTCAAGATAAGCTGGCGGGTGTTTGGCAGCGGCTGACAGAGCCGCATGCCTCCATTCTCGAACCTGGTCAGCGCAGCCGGGCACGTTTGCTTGCCGGGCTGTTGTTAAGCTTTGCGTTAATCATCCTGATTATTTCCGGGATTGATCTTTATGATAAGCAACTAGCGTTTGAGCCTGATAGGATCCCCTTCGAAAATATTCTTATCCCGGGTTTCCTGCTGATGGTTGGGATTTATTGGTTGAGCCGCACGCGTTACTTCAAAATGGCCGCACGCGCGCTGATCCTGCTGGGCATCTGTCTGATCTTTGCCGATATTATTGCCGTGCGCGAATCGGTTCTGGATATTGCCTATCTGATCTTCGGCGTGCTGATGGCCAGCCTGTTCTTTTCATGGCGGACAACGATCCTGACTCTGGGCGGGTTGATGTTGAGCCTGCTTGCCATCCCCAGCTTGACGGATGTGCCGTGGGGCACTATCTTCAATGCCGAAACATTTCTGCTTGTGGTTGGCCTGTTGATCATTACTATCGCTGGTTTGCGCGAGCAGGATCAAGCGAGTCTGCTGGCGCAGGCCCTGGCGCTGGAAGAACGCGAGGCGGCCTTGCAGGCCGGCGAGCAGAAATATCGTTCGCTGGTGAATGAGATCAGTGATGGGATCTTTGAGACCGATGCGCAAGGCCGTTTGACGTTTGCCAACCTGGCGCTGATAAAAACATTTGGTTTTGAGCACCCGGCGGCCCTGCTTGGGCGGAGTTTTTTTGAGTTTGTTTCGCCGGAGACGAAGGCAGAAGCGGCCGAAGATTTTAAGGCGTTCGTGGCCGGGATGAAAGAGTTTGAGACCATTAGCCTGGAAATACTATTGCCGGATGGCAGCAGCCGGTTTGTAGAAGGCCGGCCCGCGCGCATCCTGGCGAATGGCGAGGTGGTTGGCACGCGCGGCATGCTGCGCGATATCACCGAACGGAAACAGGCCGAGGCAGAACTGCTTCAGTCGCAGGCTTTGTTGGAACAACGTGTGGTGGAGCGCACTGCGGAATTGGAGGCTGCCAATATTTTGCTTGAAAAGGCGGCGCGCCTGAAGGATGAATTTCTGGCCAGTATGAGCCATGAACTGCGCACACCGTTGACGGGTATCCTGGGTCTTTCGGATGTGCTCCAGCTGCAGACCTTTGGGAAGTTGAGTGAGCGCCAGTCTGCTGCTTTGGAGCATATCAATTCCAGCGGGCGGCATTTGTTGGATCTGATCAACGATATCCTGGATTATTCAAAAATTGAGGCGCATCAGTTGAGCCTGCACTACGCGCCCTGCCAGGTGATGCAGATTTGCAATGGCGGGCTGAAGGCGGTTTCCAAACAGACCACGAAAAAGAAAATGCAAACGAGTATCAGCATTTTCCCGCCTGACCTGGTCATCCAGGCCGATCCGACCAGGCTGAAACAGATGTTGACCAACCTGTTGAGCAATGCGATTAAATTTACTCCGGCGGGTGGCAGCCTTGGGATTGAGGTGACTTGCAGCCTGGAGGAGCGCCTGGCGCGCATCACGGTCTGGGATTCTGGGATTGGGATCCGTGCAGAGGATATGCCGCGCCTGTTCCAGAGCTTTGTGCAGTTGGATGCCAGCCTGGCGCGCCGTTATAACGGTACAGGCCTGGGTTTGGTGTTGGTGCACAGGTTGGCGGGGCTGCATGGCGGCAGTGTCCGCGTGGAAAGTGATTTTGGCGGAGGCAGCCGTTTTACGATCAGTTTGCCGTGGCAGCCTGTGGATGAGGCGGCCGGGCAGCTCTCTGGCGGATGGCGGGAGCCACCCCAGATAGATGAGAGTTAATATTTGTGGTGATTTGTGGGGTTGGATCATCCCCAAAATCACCACTGGCGGGGCAGCCTAGCGATTTTCGCGCTTTTGGTTGGCGCGGGGTGTGATGGTGATGGCGGATGGCGGGAGCCATCCCAGATAGATGAGGATTATATTTTTTTGTGGTGATTTGTGGGGTCGGAGCTTCCCCAAAATCACCACTGGCGGGGCAGCCCAGCGATTTTCGCGCTTTTGGCTGGCGTTGAGTGTGATGGTGATTGGCGGGTGGCGGGAGCCATCCCAGATAGATGAGGATTATATTTTTTGTGGTGATTTGTGGGGTTGGAGCTTCCCCAAAATCACCACTGACGGGGCAGCCCAGCGATGATCATGCATTTGGCCGGCGCGGGGTGCGAT
>JAPLGT010000282.1:0-9618 GCA_026390035.1 Chloroflexota bacterium | reverse complement strand
ATTGCACTCCAAAAATACATCACAGGTGGTCTGACTACAGGCGCCGTCAAAGGGTAGCTCACTACCAGGGCGGCCAAATGGCCGCCCTTTTTATTTCCGGAAAATATGAGACGATTTCTTTCCTTATCCCTGTTTGTGCATTTGATTGTCGCTTGTACTCCATCCAGAACGACAACATTACCCACTCCAATTACACCGACAGTCTTACCAACCCTAATCGCTCACCAGCCCCTGTCCGAACGGATTTGGTGGCGAGATGCTGTTTTCTATGAGATTTTTGTTCGCTCGTTTTCCGATTCAAATAGCGACGGTATTGGGGATTTCAACGGCATCACTCAAAAATTAGATTACCTGAAATCACTCGGGATAACTGCCATTTGGCTGATGCCAATTCACCCATCCCCGTCTTATCATGGCTATGACGTCGTCAATTACTACACGGTAAACCCGCAATACGGATCGATGGATGACTTCAAACACTTGGTCGACGAGGCGCACGCCAGGAATATACATATCATCATTGACTTGGTGCTTAATCATACGTCAATCCAACACCCCTGGTTCGCAGATGCCTTATCCAATCCAAAAACAAAATATAGAGATTGGTATGTATGGGCTCCGTCAAGCTCAGGAAACAAATGGTATCAATCAGCAGTTGGTTTTTATTATGCTTATTTTTGGGAAGGTATGCCGGATTTAAATTATCTTAACCCAGAAGTAACTAGCCAAATGGAAAAAATGAGTTCTTTTTGGCTGACATCGGTTGGTGTGGATGGTTTCAGAATTGATGCTGCCAAACACCTGATCGAAGAAGGCAAAATATTAGAAAATTCTGCTTCGACCCACACCTGGCTAAAAAATTATTACGCCTTCTACAAGACCACAAAACCAGAAGCCTACGTAGTCGGGGAAGTCGGAGGTGCTGGCGGGCGAATTGCTGAGACTTATTCGGGGCAGATGGATCAAATTTTCAATTTCGAGCTCGCAGGAGCAATTGTAAGTAGCGCAGCCGGAGGGGCAAATTCAAGTATCACCAGCGCTTATAAATTTGCGCTAAAAGAAAAACCGGATGGCAATTACGCTACCTTTATAACCAATCACGACCAAAACCGCGTGATGAGCCAGATGAGCACAAATGTTGGCAAAGCCAAAGTTGCGGCATCCTTATTACTGACTGCCCCCGGCACACCTTATATATATTACGGAGAGGAGGTTGGTCTGTTAGGGAAAAAACCCGATGAAAACATCCGGCTGCCCATGCAATGGACAAGCGAATTGGGAACTGCAGGTTTCACTAATGGCATTCCCTGGCAACTACCGGGTAAAAATCTTGCAGATATGAACGTAGAAACAGAAGATAAAGATCCCGATTCACTTCTCACTCACTACCGTACTCTGATCGGAATCCGCAACCGATACCATGCACTGCAAACTGGATCTCTTACCCTGCTGGAAACTGAGAATCCGGCAGTATTTGCCAGCTTACGATATGAAAACCAGGAAACTATCCTTGTGCTCATTAATCTTGGTGCCAAGCCCGTTTTTGATTATAAATTATCTCTTTCAACGCCATTGTTAACTGATGGAATTTACCCAGGTGAGCTATTATTCGGAAATGGAAGCCTAACTCCGTTAAAAGTGAATGGGGAAACGTTTATGGATTACCGACCCATCTCTGAATTATCTCCCTATTCAACAACCATTTTTTTGATTAAATAGGATATTTTTCAATCAATTTTGATGAAATCAACCCGTAATTTTCCCATCCCCTATAGTGGAAGGTTTTCATGAATTTGATTAAACGGACCCTGCTTTCTCACCCAGAATGCAGGGTTTTGCTGTAAAATTCAAATGTAAAATCCAAACTGTAAAATCGAGAATTTATGACAACTCCATATTGGTTGCAAGATGCCATCTTTTATCAGATTTTTCCTGACCGCTTCTCAAACGGGGATCCATCAAACGACCCTGCTAACGTAGAAAAATGGGGCAGTGCACCTAATTTTTGGGGATTTCAGGGAGGTGACCTGCGCGGTATTATTCAGCGCTTTGATTATTTACTCGAATTGGGCATCAATGCCATTTACCTTAATCCCATCTTCCTTTCTCCCGCAAACCACAGATATCACACGTCAGATTATTATAAAATTGACCCGCGACTGGGTACCATGCTTGACTTCCACGCGCTTATTGATCTTTCTCACCGCAACAATATCCGAATAATTCTGGATGGTGTTTTTAATCATTGTTCACGTGGCTTTTATGCATTTAATGACTTACTTGAAAATAACGAAAAATCACAATATCAAGATTGGTTCAACGTTCATCGCTTTCCGTTGGATGCATATGGACCGGGTGAAGCCATCAACTATGACGCCTGGTGGAATTTCAAAGCTATTCCAAAATTTAATACCCGCAATCCGGAAGTCCGAAATTACATCATGGGAGTAGCACGTTATTGGATAGAACGAGGCATCGATGGGTGGCGGCTGGATGTCCCCAATGAAATTAATGATGATTCCTTTTGGGCTGAATTTCGCAATGTAGTCAAATCTGCGAATCGCGATGCCTGCTTGATAGGTGAGATATGGTCTGCTGATCCCCGTTGGGCCAACGATACGCATTTCGATGGTCTTATGCATTATCCTATCAGAGATGCCCTGCTTTCTTGTTTAACCGGGAAAACGCTTATATCCAATTTCGCCGAATCTGTCGAAGGAATTTTCAACGTTTATCCTCGCGAAAATATTTATTCGATGTACGTCACAATCGGGACACACGATACCGAACGTGCCTTAACTGCGTTGGACGGAAATCTGCGGAAATTGAAGCTAGCATTCCAATTCATTTTTGCCTACCCAGGCGCCCCAGCCATTTACTACGGTGATGAAATTGGGATTGAAGGTGGTAAGGACCCCGACTCGCGCCGGGCATTCCCCTGGAATCCAGCGGATTGGAAGGCCGACCTACACCCATGGGTGCAAAATCTCATCAGCATTCGTAAAGACCGTGTTTCCTTGCGCAGGGGCAATTACACACAGATTGCAGTTGACAATAAGACCGGGCTATATGCTTTTAGTCGTTCTCTGGGAAGCGAAAAAACCCTGATTGCGATGAATGCATCAGATACAAGAATAGATGTCGAAATTCCCGCAGATGGACTTTGGCCGGAAGGGAAAACCCTACGAAATTTACTGGATAATCAACCATATATAGTTTTCAACGATAGCATTCACGTCAGCCTGCCTGCGTGGAGTGGTATTTATATCGGCTAATCTACAATTCACTCACAGAATGTTTTTTCAAATCCTTAGCCCATTTCCAATCACCGTCTATCGCTCGAATTTTCTCCTTGACAATTCTGCCCTCCGGCATATAATACAGCCCAATACAATAAAAACGTAGACGAGGACGAGTAAATATCAAGGCGATTTCCAGAGAACCAGGCAACCATGGTGCAAGCTTGGCAGATGCGCAGATACTGAATGGACCTCCGAGTTGTGATGGCAAAATATTTTCTTGTAGATGCTGGTATTTTCTGGCAAAACAGAAACGAGTAGCCTGAACCGGAAACTGCAACCGTTACCAAGGCAGGATCACTTAGCAATAGTCATATTAAAATATGGCAGGTTAGTTGATCAAACAAAGTGAGCTGGCTCCTAACCCTGTTGCATCACAACAGGGTTTTGTTTTAGAGTCGCTAAGCTGGGTGGTACCACGGGAGTCCCCTCTCGTCCCAACGGACGGATGGGCTTTTTATTTTAATTACTCAATATATTACTGAGACAAAAAGGAAACAAATCGATGCTTCCAGAGACTCAAATCACTACAGATACAACTCAGAGAATCAAAACAATCGTCCGCGAACTTCCTGCCGATTTAGAAACCCCCATCAGCGTTTATCTCAAACTTCGAGATAGGAATCCATCCTTTTTACTTGAATCTGTGGAAGGTGGCGAAAGAATAGCCCGATACTCGTTTATTGGCATCCAACCAAGAGCCCAATATATTCTACGCGGCAACCGAATCCAGGTAATTGAAGGTACGTCCACTTACTCGATAGATATAGAACCTGGCACTGACCCAACCAATTTCTTGCAATCTGAAATGGCGCGCTACCATTCCCTTCCCCAGCCCGGGTTGCCCCGGTTTATTGGAGGGCTGGTGGGTTACATGAGCTACGAAACCGTCCGGTTCTTTGAGCCGTCATTAAGCTCACATACTCATCTCCATGATTTACCTGATGCCTTTTATCTGCTTGCCGATATCATTATTGCCTTTGACCACGCCCGTCGCAGTCTATTCCTGATTGCAAATATCCTGGACGGGAATGATGCCGCCGCCAATAAAAAACTCGACGAGATTACAACTCTTATACGCTCACCCTTACAAGATGTAGCAAAAAATGCGCAGACAGCATCAGTTACAACATCAAACATGAGTAAAGAAGATTTCGAGAATAAAGTATCGATTGCCAAAGAACATATTGCGGCAGGTGATATTTTCCAGGTCGTACTTTCGCAACGTTTTGACCGCAAAACATCGGTGGATGCATTTGATGTATATCGGGCAGTACGCCGTCTAAACCCTTCTCCTTACATGTTTTTCTTCGATTTCGGGATATTCGAAAACGAACCTTTTTATGTAGTAGGAGCATCACCAGAAATGTTTGTCCGCCTTGAAAACCGGCGCGCAGCCCTCCACCCCATCGCCGGGACTCGCCACAGAGGCAGCGATGCAGCTGCTGATAGCGCCCTGGCAGAAGAGCTGCTTGCCGATCCTAAGGAAAGAGCCGAACATGTCATGCTTGTAGACCTGGGTCGAAATGACCTGGGACGCGTGTGCGAATACGGAAGTATTGTCGTATCAGAATTCTCCACCATCGAACGTTACTCGCATGTCATGCACATTGTCTCCCACGTTGAAGGCAATATTCGCCCCAATTTAACAGCCTTCGACCTTGTCCGAGCAGCCTTCCCTGCAGGTACAGTCTCGGGCGCCCCCAAGGTTCGTGCAATGGAAATCATTTCAACCTTGGAATCTGAGGGACGTGGCCCATATGCAGGTATGATCGGCTACTTCGGTTTTGACGGAACCATGGATACCTGTCTTGCAATTCGCACGATGGTCGGGCGTGGCAATACTTTCAGTGTTCAAGCCGGCGCTGGAATTGTAGCTGATTCAGATCCGGCCTCAGAATATCTAGAAACTGTCAATAAAGCCAGCGCAATGTTACGCGCAATTGATATAGCCGAATCAAATTCATAAATCATTTATCAGGAGGATCTATGATCTTAAATTCAAACAAACCTCGCCTACTTACAGGTGACCGCCCTACTGGACGGCTGCATCTGGGGCATTATGTTGGATCGCTCGCAAACCGCGTCCGGCTCCAACACCAATACGACTCTTTTTTCATTATCGCCGATTTACATACACTTACAACGCGGCCAGAACCAGGTTATATCAAAGACATTCCGTTATATATTCGCGAAATTGTGCTTGACTACTTGGCCGTTGGTATCGACCCGCAAAATAGCACAATTTATATTCAATCCGCAATTCAGGAAACCTACCAACTGAATTTAATTCTGGAAATGCTGGTCAGTGTCACCCGCTTGAGGCGGATACCAACGCTCAAAGACATGGCTCGTGACGCTCACCTCGATTCGATGTCCTTCGGATTATTAGGCTATCCAGTATTGCAGGCTGTCGATATTCTCCTCCCTCGTGCCCAGGTCGTTCCGGTAGGAAAAGATAATCAAGCGCACGTCGAACTCGCTCGTGAAATGGCACACCGCTTCAATAATCTTTATGGGGATACTTTTCCTGAACCGGAGGCGCTGATAGGCAATGTTCCAACCCTGGTCGGCACGGATGGACATAATAAAATGAGCAAATCAGTCGGTAACGCAATTTATCTTTCCGACGACGCACAAACCGTTGAAACGAAAGTCAAAGGGATGTACACCGATCCAAAACGTTTACACTCCACAGACCCCGGTACGGTCGAAGGTAATCCGGTTTTTGAATACCATGACGCGTTCAATCCAGACAAAAACGAGATTAGCGAACTGAAAGAGAGATATCGTGCTGGAAAAGTTGGAGACGTGGAGGTGAAAACCAGGCTGGCTCGAGCAATAAATGCATTTCTCGACCCATTCCGCGAACGCCGTGCATATTACATGGCTCATCCAAAAATCGCACAAGATGTGCTTTCGCAAGGCATACACCGCATGCAATATGAAGCTGGCGAAACCATGGGAATTGTTCGGGCAGTAACCGGGTTATCATACTCAAACGAAATGTTTGCAGACGAAATCGATCTTTTCGGCGAATATGATGGCTAAGCCCATGCTCGCACTCATAGACAACTATGACTCCTTCACCTACAATCTTGTCCAATATTTTGGCGAACTTGGTGCGGAGATCAAGGTATTTCGAAATAATAGCATCTCGATCGAGGCTCTGGAAGCACTCAAGCCATCCCATCTGGTTATATCACCTGGTCCCGGCGACCCTCTCAAAGATGGTGGAATTTCTCCAGAAGCCATGCTTTCCTTTAATGGAAAAATACCTATTCTTGGCGTATGCCTTGGACACCAATGCCTTGGAGCAATTTATGGAGGTCGCGTCGATCGTGCCCCAAAGCTGATGCACGGAAAAACTTCTGCAGTTCTTCACAATGGAAAAGGAATATTTATGGGCATTCCTTCACCATTTGAAGCCATGCGTTATCACTCCCTGGTTGTTTATCCTCCCGTCCCAGCTGAACTTGAAATAACAGCTACTACTCCAGATGGTGAGATCATGGGTCTAAAACACAAAGACTATCCAACTTATGGGGTTCAATTCCATCCCGAATCAATTTTGACCGAATATGGAAAACTGCTCTTAAATAATTTCTTAAATCTTTAGCCACAATCCATTTTGATGATCAAAGCCTGATTTTTTTAATATCACAAATAAATCGGTCGACATAATCATCAAGGTATTGGGTTAAATTGCCCTGGAGGTACTAATGCTGAAACCTTACATCGCCAAAGCCATTAACACTCAAAATCTTACGGCCGAAGAGGCCGAATCTGCCATGACAATTATCATGACCGGTCAGGCTACACCGGCCCAGGTTGGGGCATTTCTAGTAGCGTTGCGCATGAAAGGCGAAACGATTGAAGAAATTACCGGTTCGGTTCGCGCGATGCGTGCTGTTGCGGTAAAAGTAACCGTTTCGGACCGATCCACCCCAGTTTACGATATTGTCGGCACGGGTGGCGATGGCGCACACACCTTCAACATTTCTACAGCGGCAGCTTTTGTTGTTGCTGGCTGCGGACATAGAATAGCCAAACATGGAAACCGCGCTGCTTCATCACAATGCGGAAGCGCCGATGTATTAGCAGCCTTAGGCTTAAATTTAGACTTAACCCCAGAACAGGTCGGCAAAGCTATTGATGAAATTGGCATCGGATTTATGTTTGCTCCCAAGTTCCACCCAGCCATGAAACATGCCATTGGCCCGAGAAAAGAAATTGGTCAACGTACTATATTTAACTTGCTCGGACCTCTCACCAATCCCGCCAACGCAGATATTCAGCTTACAGGAGTTTACGCCCCTACTCTCACTGAACCAATAGCCTATGTTCTCGCCTCTCTGGGAAGCCGAGCCGCTCTGGTCATTCATGGCGCAGGTGGTACTGATGAACTCAATCCCTGTGGTATCAACCGCATCAGCCACCTGCAGAATGGTGTTGTTCGCAATTACGAGCTTGACCCAAGAAGTTATGGGATGGCCCCAGCGACAATCGCGGATTTGCGAGGTGGTACACCGGATGAATCCGCGCAACAAATGCGCGACATATTAGGCAACAAGCTGAAAGATGCCCGCAGGGATGCTGTGCTCCTTAACGCTGCCGCTGTACTTTCCGCTGAAACAAATGATTTCGAAACTGCACTTTCAGAAACACGACATTCGATCGAAAGCGGTGCAGCCTTTGCCAAGCTCAAATATTTAATCGAATACAGTCAATCATACGTTCAAGCACCCATCGAATGAACAACATACTCGATAAAATAATCGAACAGAAAAAAAAAGAAGTTGCAATGCTGAACACCACCAAATTGAGGGGTGCGGCAGAACATAGTCCCACTCCCCGCAACTTTATTTCGGCTATCAGAATGTCTGCAAAAGGGCAGCCGCCCCATTTGATCGCCGAACTCAAACGAGCTTCACCCTCGAAAGGGATATTGGCACCCAATCTCGATTTATTCCAAATCGCAGATATCTACACGAAAAACGGCGCGGCAGCAATCAGTGTCCTGACAGACGAAAAATTTTTCTCAGGCAAATTAGAAATCTTACGCGAACTTCGTTTTACACATCAAATACCCATACCGCTGTTAAGAAAAGATTTTATTATTGACCAGTCGCAGATATTCGAAGCTCGCGCAAACGGTGCGGATGCAATATTACTGATCGTCGCGGCTTTGAAAGATGACACCCATCTTGCCAGCTTACATGCCTGCGCGCTAGACCTCGGTTTGGCCATTTTGGTGGAAGTGCACAGTGAAGCTGAAATCGTGCGGGCGTTAAGCTTGGACGGAATTCAGCTAATTGGCATCAACAATCGCAACCTCTCCACTTTCGAAGTCTCGCTAACCATGACAGAACATTTGCGCCCCATGATCCCATCCGAGATTACTGTAGTAGCTGAATCGGGAATATTCAGCTACAAAGACGTGGAACGAGTCGCAAAAACGAATATTGATGCGATCCTGGTGGGCGAGGCACTGATTACTGCTACCGATATTGCTGCCAAAGTTAGGGAGCTAACCGGAATCATAGGTATGGAATGACTCACATCAAAATCTGCGGAATTACAGAATTGCATGATGCGATCGCTGCCATTGAAGCGGGAGCAGATATGCTTGGTTTTAATTTTTATCCGCCTTCGCCACGCTCAGTTTCAGCCAAACAATGTGCACAAATCTCAGCGGTGCTAAATAAAGAATTCCCGCACATTACCCTGGTAGGTGTATTTGTTAATTTTCCCAATCATGAGGCAGAACAAATATTAAGTGATTGCGGCTTGCATCTCGCACAATTGCATGGTGATGAGACTCCTGAAACGTTGGCAACCTTTCAAGCCAAGGCATACAAAGCTTTCCGGGGAATTCCCGAGCAACAAGATTACACCGAATACGTGCGAGCCACGCCCCATGTATTTCCGGCTTTTTTATTGGATGCTTCGGTTAAAGGACTCTTTGGAGGAAGTGGCAAAACCACCGATTGGTCAGCGGCAGAGAATCTAGCCAAAATATTCCCGATCCTACTTGCCGGTGGTTTGACATCTGAAAACGTCGCAGCTGCAATCTCTCATGTTCGTCCGTGGGGCGTGGATACCGCTTCTGGTGTAGAGCATTTGCCAGGGAAAAAAGATATCGGCAAAATGAAAGCTTTTGTCGAGGCAGTAAGATCTTGACTTTAGAGTTAGATTGAGCAGTTATTAGCAAAAAAGTGAAACTGCTGGTAAAAGATGGTATGCCAATAACACCTTTTCTCCAACAGTTCCGCATCTCAGTATACCAAATACTGAAGAAGCGCGCAGATGCCGTGCT
>JAPLGT010000017.1:0-29454 GCA_026390035.1 Chloroflexota bacterium | reverse complement strand
CAGCAGGCCGCGCTCAAAGGCTTTGTGCACGATCAAATCACGCAGCTGTTCGGCCGGTTCTTTGCCTTCGCGGTCCTTAACAAATTCCACACCGATCATCATGCCGATGCCGCGCACCTGTCCGATGGAGGGGTGGCGTGCTGCGATTTCTTCCAGCGCATCGATGCCATATTGACCGACTTCGGCGGCGTTGTGCATATATTCCCTTTCGATGAGCTCGATGGTCTTGAGCGCAGCCACACACGAGAGCGGATTTCCGCCGTAGGTGTTGCCGTGCGCGCCGCGACTCCAATCCATGACTGAACGGCGGGCTACACATGCGCCCAAAGGTACGCCGCTGGCGATGCCTTTGGCCGAGGTAAATACATCCGGCTCGACACCAAAGTTTTCAATCGCCCACCACTTGCCTGTGCGTCCCATGCCGCTCTGAACCTCGTCGGCCAGCAGCAGGATGCCGTATTTATCGCATAATTTGCGCAGGGCCGGGAAAAAGCCTGGCGGTGGGACGATGTAACCGCCCTCGCCCTGGATGGGTTCCACCAGAATACCGGCGACCTCATCGGCTGGCACAATCTGTCTGAAGATTTGCTCATCGATATAGCGCACCACGGTTTCGCCGTAGTCTTCACCAGTTTTGCGTTCCAAAATAGGGCGGTATGGGTTGGGGAACGGTGCGTGTACCACGCCGTTCATCAGTGGGTAAAAGCCGCTGTGGTACATGGCTTTGCTGGCCGTCATGGTGACTGCGCCCATGGTTCTGCCGTGGAAGGCGCCCGTGAAACCGATGAAGTTGGTGCGTCCGGTGTGGTAGCGCGCCAGTTTGAGGGCTGTTTCGACCGCTTCAGTTCCTGAATTTGTCAGGAAGGAGACGGCTGCTTCATGCATGGGGGCAATTTCATCCAGTTTTTCGGCCAGTTCGATCATCTTGACATGATAAAAATCTGACGAGATGTGCAGAAACTTTTCGGCCTGTTCCTGGATCACTTTTACAACTTCTGGGTGGGCGTGGCCGGTCGAATTAACCGCGATCCCGGCCATGAAATCCAGAAATTTATTTCCATCCACATCCCAAACCCATGAGCCTTTGCCGTAATCCATGGCAAAGGGATAATCACGCGGGTAGGAAGGTGATATAACGGAAGAATCGCGCTTGACCAGCGCACGGGCTTTGGGGCCAGGGAGTTTCATCGGTTCCATAGGTGCTCCTTTTGGTTACAAGAGAAAATTGAGATCACAAACGTAATACTTCAATGCCAGAAGTGGCTATGATAGCGGTTCAGAATCAGGCTGGGGATCAAAAGGCGTGGCGATTTCAGGTCGTAGCAGGTTCAATAAAAATCGCGTGCATGGATGGCTCCCCGTAATTGGAATTACGGCCTGGGGGAGGCAGGCACTTCGTCAGTTGTCGGGTAATAAACCCAATGCCAGGGCGCCCATCAAGCCAGCGTTATCCCCCAGGGCGGCATTGGCGATGGTCAGGTCGCGCAAATAGGAAGCGTCCATCACGTGTTTTTGAAGTGATTCTTTGATCGGATCCAGTAAGAATTTTCCGCTGAACGAAACACCGCCCCCGAAAATTACCACGGATGGATTGAATAGATGCAGGAATATGGCCAGGGCCTGCCCGATATAATCCCCGGCACGCGCCAGAGCCTGGATGGCGAGCGCATCACCCTGTTCGGCGGCTGTGGAGATATCTCGCGCGGTCAATTGTTCCTGACCTTTTAGGCTGGAGTTGACACCGGCTTCGATCTGTTCCCTGACGTACAGGGCAATGGCTGGGCCAGCGGCAAGCGCTTCCAGGTGTCCATGCTGCCCGCAGCTGCAAATTGGGCCACCCGGCAGCACGGTGATATGGCCCACCTCGGTTGCCAGTCCGCGGACACCAAGTAATATCCGTCCTGCTTCAATCACGCCGCCGCCAATACCGGTGCTGATGGTAAGGTAAAGAACATGTTGGTGGCCCTGGCCGGCACCAAAACGCCATTCGCCCAGGGCTGCCAGGTTGGCGTCGTTGCCAATTTTGACGGGTACTCCAAAACGTTTTTCCAGTTCGGGGCCAAGTGGAAAATTATCCCAGCCGGGAATATTAGGCGCAGAAAAAATGGTCCCGGTTTCCGGGTCCAATGGCCCTGGTGAGGCCACAACGATTTTTTCAACAGCTTCATGTTCGGGCCATGTGGATTGGATCAGGGCGCACATGCGTTCAAAAGCTTTACCCTCGCCGCGAGTGGGTGTGCGACGCATATCCAACGGCTCGAGGCCACCTCGCCGGTAGGCCGCGGCGCGGATTTGGGTCCCACCAACATCGACAGCAATAATAATTGACATATTACCAATTATATCTCAAAGCCCTTTCTTGCAAATGTGACGAAACGCATGTTTTGTTTGGATGTTCGGCGTTGACGGATGGTTTGAAGACTGCTATCATCGTTTTATGAAGCGTCCCCCCAGCTGGATTAATTTACTTCAACGCGAAATTACGAGCATCCTGCGCTGGCTTATGCCAGGTTTGGGAGTAAAACGTTGGTTCGGGCTGATGCTGACCGGGATCACCTTGCTTGGGGTGGGTGTCGCTTATTATCTGTTGGATATTTATCGCACAACGCCAGGGGAAGATTTGCTGCCAGTTTTGGATGTTGCCAGCTTGCGCTTTCTGCCTCGTCCGATCAGGGTCGCCGTCTTTCTCAGCGTGGGCTTTGGGTTGGTACTCTGGGGACTATGGGGCATGAATCGGGCCTTGCTGAATCCTTTCCTGCGCAAGGATCGCCGCCTGATCGATCAAATCGCCGATTTTCGTCGCCGTGAGCGCGGCTCGCGTACAGTGGTAATGGGCGGCGGGCACGGCATGGCGACCCTGCTGCGTGGGCTGAAGGAATATACTTATAACCTGACAGCGATTGTGACTGTTGCCGATGATGGCGGTTCGTCTGGCCGCCTGCGCCAGAGTCTCGGAATTCTGCCGCCGGGAGATATTCGTAACTGCCTGGCCGCGCTTTCCAATGACGAAGCCCTGTTGGCACAGTTATTCCAATATCGTTTTAATGATGATTCAGGGTTGGGTGGACATTCTTTTGGCAACCTGTTCATTTCGGCGCTGGTGGATGTGACCGGCAGCTTTGAAGAGGCCGTGGCTGAATCAGGCCGGGTGCTTTCTGTGCATGGTCGTGTCTTACCTGCCACGCTGCATGATATTCATCTGGTTGCTGATGTGCAGGTGCCCAACCTGGTCAATCAGATCCGTGTAAAGGGTGAGAGCAACATCCCTGAAATGCCAGGCCGTGTTCGTCATGTTTACCTGGAACCCAACAACCCGCCGGCTTTTCCGCCCGCTATTCAGGCCATTTTGGCCGCGGACCTGGTGGTGATCGGGCCGGGCAGTCTCTATACCAGTATTTTGCCAAACCTGCTTGTGCCTGATCTGTTGGCGGCGCTGCACTCCAGCCGGGCCCTGAAAATATACGTGGTAAATATTGCCACCCAGCCCGGCGAAACCAGTGCTTATGGGGTCGGCGATCATATCTTTGCCTTGGAAGAACATATTGGCAGCGGTTTGTTTGATGTGATCGTATGCAATAATCGTTATGATGGCGAGCTGCCGGCCGGGGTGGAATGGGTCATTATCGATGAGCGTTCAGCAAAATATCCCATTTATGGGACAGATTTGCTGAATAGCGCACAGCCATGGCGGCATGACTCTGACAAGCTTGCCAAGGCCCTGATGGATATTGTCTACGAGCGTACTGGTCCATTGGTTGAGTAAACGCCGGCGCCATCTGAAGCCTGTGAATGCTGAATAGCTGGGGAATTTCCCAGCCCAAGACCTGAACGTTGCTTAGCTTGTGCTGCGAGATTAAAAGCCTGGTTGGTATGCCAGGCCTACTTTCCTGTTATCAATTTTGACAATGTCAAAACTTCGTATAGCTGTGATACCCGAGCTGGGGTATCTTCTGACCTGGCAGGAGATCGCCCGGTTTATTGTTGCGCGGGACTGCCTCATGTGCAACTCAAGGGTTTGCTGGCACTAAAAAACCTTTTTACCCAACGCGGCTCCCATCGCTTCGCAATCATTTACTGGCAGTGGTTGTGATGGTTAAGTTCAGAGCTGGATACCCGTCAGTAATTGCTGCCAGTTCATAGCACAGCGGTTAATCTTACATTGCCAAAGTGGATGGTTTTCACATTATATTTGTGGGGTCTGTGGGGCAACTGGTATGCACGTACAAGAGTATTACTGCGGAAAACAAGGGCTGAAATATTGAATTTCCACTGACTAAAAATATATCAAACTCGACTGTCTTTAAGATGATAAAATTGTTTAGGCACTATTTGCCTCAGACTTCAGAAATGCGGACAGCGCAAAACAAAGTGTTGTGGTAGAATATCCAATTGTGTAAAAATTCACAATCATAACCTGAGGAGGTTTACAATGACGATTAAAGTTGGTATTAACGGTTTCGGCCGCATCGGCCGCCAGGTACTTAAGGCAATCCGTGATCGGTATCCCGAAGAACTCGAAGTGGTTGCATTCAACGATATCGGTGATGTGCCCACCATGGCGCATTTACTAAAATACGATTCAAATTACGGCCGCTTTGATGGAACCGTAGAAGTTGCGGGCGATGCTCTGATTATTGATGGAAAGACCGTCAAGGTCTTCAAGGAAACTGATCCGGCGAATATTCCCTGGGGCAGCCTGGGCATCGATATCGTGATCGAATCCACGGGCATCTTCACCGTCAAGTCTGATGGTGTCAACAAGAAGGGCAAAGTAGTCAAGGGTGCCGAGAACCATATCACCAAGGGCGGCGCTAAGAAGGTCATCATTTCAGCCCCTGCCGAAGGTGAAGATCTGACTATCGTTTTGGGCGTCAACGAAGAAAAGTATGATCCGGCGATCCATCATGTCGTTTCGAATGCTTCCTGCACCACGAACTGCCTGGCACCAGCTGCCAAGGTTGTGCATGATAAGTGGAAGATCAAACGCGCTTTCATGACCACCATCCACTCTTACACTAACGATCAGAAGATCCTGGATCTGCCACATTCAGACCTGCGCCGTGCCCGCGCCGCTGGCGTGAGCATCATCCCAACCACCACTGGCGCAGCCAAAGCCATTTCCCTGGTCATCCCAGACCTGAAGGGTAAGTTTGATGGCTATGCTCTGCGGGTTCCAACCCCCACTGTCTCGGTTGTTGATTTCACTGCTGAGCTTGAAATGGAAACCACGACCGAAGAGATGCGCCAGGCCTTCCGCGATGCTGCCAAACTGCCACGCTTCAAGGGCATCCTGGCAGCTATTGACGAACCCCTGGTCTCGATCGACTTCAAGGGTGACGAACACTCTTCATCCGTCGATCTGCCCTTTACCTCGGTGCTGGGCAAAGACAGAAGCAACTTTATCAAGGTTGTGACCTGGTACGATAACGAGTGGGGCTATTCCTGCCGCACTGCCGATCTGGCAGCGTTGATGGCGAAGAGCCTGTAGTTGGCGCGCTGGTAAGATGGTAGATTGGTTGCGAGGTATGCTGGTTGATCTGTAATCGCTGAACGGCGGGTTGGAAGATTGGAGAACCCAATTTTCCAGTTTGTGCCCTGCCAGGACTTGGTTCGCTGGTATCCAGCTTTCCAAAGTTGCCAATCTGCCATTTTCCTGATTTAGCGAGGAAATTATGGATAAGAAAACTGTTAAAGATATCGATCTCAAAGGCAAGCGCGTTATCATGCGCGTCGATTTTAACGTTCCGATGGATAAGGGTATTGTCACTGACGATAAGCGCATCAAAGCCGCTTTACCTACCATCAAGTACGTGCTCGAACAGGGTGCTTCCCTGGTTTTGATGAGTCACCTCGGTCGCCCCAAGGGCGGCGCGGATCCCGAGTTCAGCTTGAAGGCTGCCGCGGAAGTATTGGCCGGGCACCTGGGCAAGGCAGTCATCATGGCCCCGGATTGTGTCGGACCGGAAGTGGAAAAAATGGCCGCTGCGCTTAAGCCAGGCGAAGTGATGATGCTTGAAAACACACGCTTCTACCCGGGCGAAGAGAAAAATGATCTGGAGCTGGCCAAGAAAATGGCTGCATTGGGCGATGTGTACGTTAACGACGCTTTTGGGTCGGCGCACCGCGCACATTCATCCACCGAGGGCATTGCCCGTTTCCTGCCGGCTGTTTCCGGCTTTTTGATGGAACAGGAACTTGAATATCTGGGGCGCGCAGTCAGCAACCCGGAACACCCTTATATTGCTATCCTGGGTGGTGCGAAGATCAGCGATAAGATCCTGGTTGTGGAAACGCTGTTGTCCAAATGCGATAAGCTCATCATTGGTGGCGGCATGGCCAATACTTTCCTGGCGGCCAAAGGCCTGAATATGCAAGACAGCCTGGTGGAATCTACCTCGCTTGAGACGGCCAAAGCTATCCTTTCACGTGTTGCAGATAAGCTGGTTTTGCCAGTGGATGCTGTTGTGGCTGATAAGTTTGATGCCGAGGCCAACAGCCAGATAGTGGATGTTGATAAGATCCCGGCTGGTTGGCGCATGCTGGATGTTGGTCCGAAGACACTTGAGATGTATAAGCAAACATTGGCCGGCGCAAAGCTGATTGTTTGGAATGGCCCAGTGGGTGTTTTTGAGTTCCCCAAATTTGCTGAAGGTACCTTTGTTCTGGCGAAGCTGTTGGCTGAATCCGGCGCGATCACCGTCATCGGTGGTGGCGATAGCGCCAGCGCTGTCAAGAAGGCGGGCGTTGCCAAGCAGATGACGCATGTCTCGACCGGCGGTGGTGCTTCACTCGAATTTTTGGAAGGTCGGGAACTTCCCGGCGTTGCGGCGTTGAATAGCAAATAGTTTGTTCATTTATTCGGGCAGGGCGGGTGCGCAAAGTGCGCCCGCCCTGCCATTTTAATTGCGCGGGCAGATGCCATGCGCACAAAATTTACCGTGGTAGGAGAGGCATAAGTTCTTAACCAGGATGGAATGAGTGGCTGCTGCCTGGGCCAGGCACATGCGGAGCGAGGGCGGTCCATTCCAGCCCGGACCCCTCATTTCTCTGCCAGTCAACGCATATTTTCGATGGGCAACCCCTTTGAAAGAGCCCAGAAACCTGGCATTTACCGAAATTTCGAATCGCGCCCTGATCATAACAATCTGGTGTGCAGGCGCAGGAAAGGGGGTAAAATGATTACGCAAGATGTGACACCCTGTGGTTGGGTTAACATATTTATTATGTGGGGCCGTAACTTTATAATGGATTACTGGGTGTGATTAAGGAATAAAAATGCAAGAGGTTTTTTCCTCACAGGATTTATTCGCATTAACTGAAAATATTACGGATGTTGTGTGTAGCTTCCGATTCGATCCGGATTGCCGGCTGGTGTATGTTAACCGGGCCATCGTCAATCTGAGTTTATATACTCAGGAAGAATTTTACAGCGACCCGGGGCTGTTTCTTAGCATTGTTTCATCCGAAGATCGGCCATTTGTTGCGAGCATGCTCTGTGAGGGGCATCCCTTGCAAGCCGAGTTTCGTATGTGCCGTCGAAATGGGAATATCTTTCGGGTGCAGGGAAATTTTAACGATGTCTATGACCATGGGCACCAACTGACTGGTATCCATGTTGTCCTGAGAGTTGTGCTTGAGAAAGAGTCGGTGCGTTCATCCGATCCGGTCCCGGTTGATATAGACCAGCGCATGCGCCGCTATGTGGAAGAATTGAAAGTTATCAGCGATATTGGGCGCACACTGGGTGAAAGCCTGGATATGCTAGAAATTTTCAGGCGTTTGGGGCAGGCGGTCCACCGGCTTTTTCCGGATGTACATGCACAATATATTTCCAATTATCATCCCGAGGTTGAGCAAATTACCTGCGCTTATGCGGTGATCAATGGTGAAGAGCAAAATACGGATGAATTTCCAACAATAGCTCTGGATCATTCGCCTCAAGCCACCCAAAGTCAGGCTATTCTCCAGCGTGAACCGTTCATCATTGGCGACTTGGTGGCGCACCGTGGTGGTGCCCAGAATATGGGGCAGCTGGTCGGCTCAGGTCAGATCCCGCGTTCGGCTCTGTATGTGCCGATGTTATCCAATAATAACGTGCTGGGAGTGGTGCAGGTTCAATCTACGGAGCTGAACCGGTTTAATGATGAAGATGCCCGGCTTCTGGCTGTGGTGGCAAATTCTGCGGCCACAGTGCTGCAAAACGCCTTTATTCATCGTGAATTGACCGATGCTTATGATCACACACTGGAAGGCTGGGGGGTGGCAGTCGATTTACGTGACAAAGAAACTGAAGGCCATAGTTTGCGCGTGGCAGATTTGACCCGCCGCATGGCGATCCGCCTGGGAATTGGGGGTGAGATGCTTGTTGATATGTGGCGGGGGGCGTTGCTGCACGATGTTGGCAAACTGGGTGTGCCCGATTCTGTGCTTTTAAAACCTGGTCCACTTGACCCACAAGAATGGGAACTGATGCGTAAGCACCCGCAGTTGGCCTACGATATGATCAAGTCGATCAGCTTTTTGAAGGGTTCGCTGGATATTCCGTATGCGCATCACGAATGGTGGGATGGCAGCGGATATCCGCGGGGATTGCGGGGTGAGGATATCCCCTTGGCGGCCAGGATCTTTGCTTTTGTGGATATCTGGGATGCGGTTACTTCGGACCGGCTGTATCGCAAAGCCTGGAGTCGTGAGAAGGCCATTAAGCATATTCAGGCAAGCCTCGGCACGCATCTTGATCCAAAACTGGCCGAAGTTTTTTTGAAGACGATCGCCGAAGATCAATCCCGGTAAATGTACAGCCGCTAATTTTACTGACTGACCAGGATCGCACTGGCTGGAGCAGCGTTGGCGCCGCCGGGGACGGTGAGCTGATCAGCGCGGAATAGCTCAACAGGAAGAACAGGATAAACAAAAATACTCGGGGCAGCAGCCGGTTGGCTATGTCCCGAGTATTCATTTCGGAATGTGCAGATGAAGGCTGGGTCTTATTCGATGATCACTTCGCCGAAGGCAAATTCTTCCACGGCGGCTTCATCGACCGTTACTCCCAGGCCGGGGCCGGTGGGAACGTCGATGGTACTGCCGGGGTTGAGCTTGAAGCGTTCAAAGGTTACATCACGGGTGTAGTACCGGTCGGAAGCCGATATATCGCCCGGTAAATTGAATCCAGGCAGCGATGAAATCGCCAGGTTCGAGGCGCGGCCGATGCCGGATTCCAACATGCCCCCACACCAGACCGGTATACCGGCCTTCTGGCAAAGATTGTGGATCAGAACTGCCTGGCTAAGGCCACCCACCCGACCTGGTTTGATGTTGATAATGCGGCAGGCTTCCATTTCAATGGCATAGCGCGCATGTCGCAGTGAAATTACGCTTTCATCCAGGCAAATGGGGGTGCGCAGCTGTTTTTGGAGCAGACGGTGATCCCAGATATCGTCCTCGTAGAGCGGTTGTTCGATCAGCAGCAGATTCAGATCGTCGAGCGGTTTAAGCACATGTGCAGTTTCAAGACTATAAGCCGAGTTTGCATCCACCTGGAGTTTGATATCAGGATAGGCTCTGCGAATGGCTTCGGCTTCGCTCAGGTCGCGGCCTGGTTTGATCTTGAGCTTGATGCGCCGGTAGCCGTTGGCGATGTAACCATCCACCACCTTGACCAGCTCAGCGGTGGTATCCTGGAGCCCAACAGAAACACCCACATCTATTTTGTCTTTTAGACCGCCGATCATTTCCTTGAGGGATTTGCCATCACGTTTGCCAATTAAATCCCAGATGGCCATTTCAACACCCGCCTTGGCCAGGTGATGTCCGCGGATCTGGCTGATGCGGCGCTGGAAATCGTCTGCATCCAGCACATCCTGTCCGATCAGCAGCGGCAGGACAAAGTCTTCGAGAATATGCATGACCGTTCCCGTGGTTTCGTATGAATAACCAGGATCGCGGTCAGCGGCGCATTCGCCCCACCCAACCAGACCATCAGCTTCCATTTTGACGAGCACGCATTCGCGGTCGTGGATGCGGCCGAAAGATGTTTCGAAATGTGAAATAAGCGGCATGTTAAGCGGGAACAGGCTGATCTTTGAAATTTTCATAGTCTGGGTCCTTAAGGTGTTCAAAAGTGGATTAAATGTGCTGAAGCCAGGGTAATATGGGTCAATCAGGATTTTATAGAGGCAGAGTAGCTGATAAGTACGGCCAGAGCTGCAAGTTATCAGCGATCAAGTGCTTTCGCTGTGTTCTTTCAGCTCGGTTTCTTTTTTCATGCCTGGGGCCAGGGTGCCGCAATATGGGCAAATGTTCCAGGGCAGTTCCATCAGTTTTCCACATTGCAGGCAGCTCTTCATCAGGAGGGTATGGCAGTTTGGGCAAACCTGCCAGTTGTCACGGACTCGCCGCTCACATCCGGGGCAAACTGATTGATCTTCAATCGAAGCCAGCAGAGCCTCTTCTTCCAGGGTGCGCTGATAGTCTTCTTCCAGGGTGTGTGCGGGGCGCAGAATCAGGTAGACCAGCATACCTGGCAGGTTAAGCACAGCGACCACCAGGACGGCCAGCGCCTGGGAGAGTGGGTCGCGGGCGCGGTTGCGAATATCGCGCCAGGTCCAGATCACCAATGCCAGCCAGAGCGCAGCCAAAAAAGCGCCCCCAAAGGCTACCAGGATCAGGATAACACTGCTTAAAAGGCTTGGATCATTGGTCATTATGAATTCTCCAGATTTTCAGTGCGGCACAGGCGCGCATCGTCAGCGGCGCAAACGTCTGAAATCGCCATCCCGAATTGTAATCCCAATCGCATCCAGATGTTCCAGCAGAGCCAGCGCAAATTTGCGGCTGGTGCCAAACATATCGCGCACCTCGGCTGCCGTGACCTGGCCATTTTGAGAAATTGCCGCGCGCACACGGCTTACCATTTGCTCATAATCGGCGCGTCGAAATGCCACCTCGGGTGAAACCTGCGCCAGTTCGCCCAGTTCCAGCAGGGCGGTAAATACATCCTCGCCTGCTTCAACCTGGCACTCTTTGATGGATGGTGGCGTAAATGGTGCTGTCTCAAACTTCTTCAATAGAGCAGACACTTTCATCTGTTGGGCCGCTGAAAAGCGGATGGTATGCCCTGGTAGAGCCAGCCAGGCGCCACCATCTTGCAGTTCCAGCGTGCTGCGTTTGAGCGCGGCATTGAACAGGTGCGCGTTTATTTTTAGGCGGCTTTTCAGTTCTTCGCGCGGCATTCCGCGTTTGAGTGGCCAGGATGTGTGGAAATCTGCCAGGGACTTCAGGATGTTCTCCTGCAGGCTGGTCCAGTGCGGGGCTGCGATGATCAGTTCTTCCGATTCCAGGGTCGGTTGTTGTCCTCCGAGCGCCACCAACTGGCCGGATTGGATGCATTCGTCGAGCGCAGTGCGCGCCTGTTGGGGTTCCAGCCGGGCTTTGGCCACTATTTCGCGGACGCTGGCTGCTCCCAGGGCCAGTGCTGCCTGGAACAGCACTTCAGCCGGGCTGCCTTGTAAGAGGGCCTCCAGGCTTTTTATCAGGCTCTCGTCAAAGCGTTTGTGGCGTTGTTTGGGGTTCGGATCCAACACCTGCCCTCCGCCCAGGGTCTCTGCGGGTGATGGTCGCCGCAAGATGTAGCGGTCGCCGCGTACCAGCACGAGCGGGTCGCGCAGTTCCAGCTGGATCCAGCCTTCATCCCCTGGGTTGAGAGTTTCTGCTCCCAGGATGCGTACATTGGCGATTGTTTCAGATGTTCCGGCGAATATCTTGACCTCGGTGCCGTGTTTGAGCCCTGCGGACAGATCTTTAAGCAGGCGCAGCCGGGCATCCAGGCGCCGAGTGGGCTGATAGTGTCCGGGCGTGACGAGTACATCACCCCGGGCAACATCATCGACTGCCAGCCCGGAGAGATTCACTGCCGTGCGGCTGCCGGGAGTGGAGCTGTCTTCCTTTTTTTTATGGGTCTGGAGACCACGCACCCGCCCTTTTTTGCCTGGCGTGCCAGGCAGGATTTCGACTTCATCCCCAATCGACAAATGCCCATCGCTGAGGGTGCCCGTGACCACTGTGCCGAAACCGGGCATTGAGAAAACCCGGTCAATGGGCAAGCGCGGTCGTCCCAGATCCAGGCGTGGGGGTGTATCGCGCAGCAGGTCACTGATGGCGCGTTTTAATTCTTCCAGGCCGAGACCGGTTTTGGCAGAGACGCGCACGGTGCGGGTATGCTGCGCGTCCAGCACTGTGCCCATCAGGACCGCCTGAATATCACTTTCGACCATTTCCAACCAGTCCGAGTCGTCCAGTAAATCCACTTTGGTAATGACCACCAGGCCCCTCTGGATTTGCAGGAGATCAAGAATGGCCAGATGTTCCCTGGTTTGGGGCATGACGCCCTCATCGGCGGCGATGACAAGTAGTGCGGCGTCGATGCCACCCACGCCTGCCAGCATATTCTCGATGAAGTCGCGATGTCCGGGAACGTCAATAATACCGATCTCCTGGCCGTCTGGTAAAAACATCCAGCCAAAGCCAAGTTCGATGGTCATTTCCCGCTCCTGCTCTTCTTTTAGACGGTCGGGGTGCGTTCCGGTCAGGGCAGCGATCAGGGTGGATTTGCCGTGGTCAACGTGGCCGGCTGTGCCAATAACGCGCATGGTGGTCCTTCCCGTGCAATGGTGATTTGCTCGGGGAAAATCGGGTCATAAGTTCAGGGGCGACCGGCTGGTCGCCCCTGGGGGATTATCTGGTTGGGCGCGAGCGTCCCATGATGCGTTCGTAACTGGTCAGATATTCGTGGCTCCAGTTCATCAATTCTTGCAGCTGGACTTCGGTTGTTTCGGTGGTCTGCTGGATCAGATCCTGCAGAGACTGGTAGACATCGTCGAGTGTGGCGATGCGTTGGTTGAGCTTTTCAAGTTCAACCCGCAGATCTTTGACCCACTCATCCTGGGTGAGGGTATAGTTTGTCCAGCGCTTCTGGTCGTCAGCCTTGAGGGTAACCCATTCCTGGCGGAAGCGTTCTTCGGTCAGGCGCTGGATCTCGGTGATTTCGTTGATGCGGCGCTCGATGCGGGTGTTCATTTCATCGAAGGCTTCCTGCGAGCGTTTGACCGAACGCTGGGTATCTTCCAGGGCTACCAGTTGCTGGTCAATATTGGAATTCTGACGGCTGAAGCTTTCAAAGCGGGTCTGGATTTCTTTCCAGCCGCGATCTCTCTCCACGATCGACATGCTCTGTACTTCAATGAAAGCCAATTGTGCCTGTCGGCGGTCAGATTCAGATGCCAGCAGTTCGTTAATGCGGTTGTCGAGTTGGTGCAGGCTGTCTGAGTTAAGATCTGATTTTTCGCGGGCATCTTCAGTGCGTTTTCGAATGGAGCCCAGCTCGCCCTGGATATCGGTGATACGTTTGATATCGAACCGGCGGGCTTCATCGACACTGCGAACACTGCGCCGAATTTCATCATCGCTGTGGGTAAATTCATCCAATTTCTTTTCAAGATCGCCGATCACGCGGGCGAGGCGCAGGTCTTCTTCAATGCGTCCCTGCAGTCCGCGGCGAAGTTCCTGCAGATTGTCGACACCGCTGCGTACCTCGATTAACGATTTCGTGATGACATCGATCTCCATCCGGCGCCGATCTTCAATATCTCGTTCGTGTTTCAAGCGGCGTTTTTCCATTTCGTCAATCGCCTTGGTGACTTCTGCGCGATATTGCGTCACCATGGTGTCAAACTGATCGAGCCGGGCGCCGGTGGACTTGTAGCGGGTAAGATCTGAGTTTAATTCTTTGAGCTGGTTTTGCAACAAGCTGAAGGTACCCTCGTAGCTCACAACTTTCTCTTGGAGATCGGAGATGGTAGCGCGGTCTTTGCGATGTTCTTTTTCAAGCCAATCGATTTTTTTTGCGAGGTCTTCAATATTCATATATCTTATTCTCCACGTGGAGTCATCATTCCGCCGGGCCAGGGAACTGGGGAAATATTGACCGGGAACAGCGCATCGATTATAGCATGGTAAAAATGGAGCGCGAAGCTCGCGCCAGTTTGCCTGGGAAGCTTTATTTCCCCAAGTGTTCGAACATGAATGGCAGGTTTGCCAGGAAAGGCTGTGCCCATTGGGGGTACAACCCAAAACCCAGGAGTATGACCAGGCCTATTCCGATGAAAATGCGCTGGCTCCAGGTTTCTTCTAATTTCCAGAGTGTGTTTTCGGGGGCAATTGTCAGGATGGCCAGGGAACGCAGCGCGGCTGTCCATAAGCCCAGGCTGGCCAACCCAAACCAGATTGCTGCAGAGAAGGATTGCACCGAAAGTTTTTCCCATAATGCTTGCCTGACAGGAAAATTGGCGAAGAGTGGTGTGCCCGCCAGGGCCAGGTTCGACATTACCACCCCAGCGCTGGCGATCGGAAATCTTCTGGCAAGCCCCAACAGACTGCTGAATTTTAAATCGGGGGCGTGGGTTTTTAGAATACCGAGCGAAATCGTCCAGATGCCATAGGCCAGCGCGCGTGGAACCAGCAGATAAAAAACGATCTGCAAGCCAGCCTGGCGATCGGGTAGGCTCAAGGCCAGCAGGGCCAGACCGGTTTCCGAAACCGCGCCATAGGCAAAGATCCGACCCAGGTGCCGCTGAAAGGCCGCCCAGGTTCCTGCGCTGACCATCATCAGCAGGCCAACAAAACGCAGGATGCTATCCATGTTGCTGTAATCGCGCAGCCAGGAGTAGCGATCAATGAAATTCAATCCAAATACCAGGCTAAAAGCTGGGAAGATGGTCAGGATGAACCCGAGCGAATATGGCAGGGTTTCTTCTGAGAGCATCGGGATCCAGGTGTACAGTGGAAAGATGGATAGCAAAAAGGCAAAGCCTAAACCCAACATGATGGCGGCTTGCGCGATGAGCACAATATCAGACGGGCCAGCATCAACACCTGAAAGCAAAAACCCGGCAAACAGGATGAAGGGCATCGCGAAGGTCTGGTAAATTAAAAAGCGTAGCAAACCACGACCTGGTTTTTGGCCAGGTTCAGCCAGCAGAGGGATGGACAACAATACTGCCATTTCGATCAATAGGGCGGCGTATAAGAATGGCTCGACAGCCAGGGATGCCACCAGTAGGGCGATGATTGCCAGGCTTACTGGAATGATACGCCGCGCGTTGCCAGTGGCAAATGTGCCAAAGAACCAGAACGTGCCGATCCCGTAAACGAGTATGATGATGACCTGGTCTGTGGCATTCAGGCTGATCTTTCGCCCAAAGATGGCCAGGGTTGAGTCAATCCTGATTGAGATGGTTCCCAGGCGTTGGGCAGAATCGGGAGGCAGCCAATAAGCCAGGCCGGTCAGGAATAAGGTAAACAGACTGCCCAGGTAGGTGATCCAACGTTCCCGTGGCAGAAGATATAGGATTACAGCGAAGCCGAGCGGAGCGGCAATCCAGACCAGGGGGGCACTCATAGGCTTTGTTCTCCCATGATCAACAGGTAGCAGCCGGCCAGTGCCAGGCCAAGTGTGACGACCACCAGCAAACCTGCCACGAGGATGGAGTTTTCGATGCTCGAATACAGGACTTCAAAGCCCAGCAGGGTGGTGAGCAACCCAATAATGACACGCAACGGCTGAAGGGTTATACCGAGGTGCAAAAGCCCCAGCCCGATCAGAACCAGGGCGCCCCAGGTGAGTGGCAGAGAGCTGTTTGGCAGCCAGGTAGTTACGCTTCCGGCAGCGGCTGAAACGGCCAGCAGGACCAAACCGGCGGCGAACATGCGAAAGAGACTGCCCTGTGGCCAGGAAGATTCGTCGGTTAGGCTTTCTTCTAAGTTGAGCTGGGTTATGCCCAATGCAGTGGCGGACATCCAGCCTGAAATCAGCACCGTGGCGGCCATGCTGAGTTGCCAATGCGCCATGCTCAGCCAAAACGAGGCGAAATACTGCAGGGCCAGCAAACCCAGGCTCCAGCGCCAACTGCGGCTGATGAGCAAGCCTGCTGAACTGGCGGCCAATGACACCGATGCGATCCATAGAACCGGACTGGGCATTAGCGACCTCGGAAGAAGGTGATGAACAGCACCAACAACAGGAGGGTCCAGAGCAGGCCTCCATTACCTTCAAGCAGGTCATTGACCATGCCGAGCAAATTCCTTAGCTGGCGGTAGATTGCCCAAAATACACGTGCCAACAGCTCCAGAAAGTCTCCGAAGCGGGATGTTTGCGGGGCAGCATTGCTGGGCGCTGGTCTTTCTGCTGGCGCAAATCGCCTGAAGCGCCAGATTGCAAAACCGATCAGCGCACCTAGGGCGATCAGTATGACTGATGCAGCCCAAATTCCAGGCTGCCCGGCACCCGGCCAACCCCAGACCCCCACAAGCACGGCTGTCAGCGCCAGAAGTGCCAATCCAGATGGATAGGCACCTTGGGCCCAGGTGGGAAGTTCCCCATATAGCGTTTCACCGGGGCGAAACAGGTGCCGCAAATAGCCAGCCACCAGGAAAAGATGGGCCACCAGGAAGAGCGGCCAGAAAAGCACTGGCCAGATGAAATCTCCTGTCCAACCGGTGGCTGTCAGACTGAATGGCAGGCCCAGCAGCAGGATCCCCAAGCCGGCCAACAGGCGCGTCAGTCTTTTATCGCGGGATGAATACAGGAAGGAAATACCACCAAACAATATCAGGGCGGAACCCCAGGCTGCGCTGCCCGCGGAGCTTCCGCGTAGGCTGGCGGCAAATGAAAGCGCGCTCATGCCGATGATCCAATATGGTCGTCCACTGAGTTCATCAGGCGACATGAGCCACATCCATCCACCGTAAAGCGCCGCAAGGGCCACCAGGATCAGCAGGTAAGGGTTCTGCGAGAGTGTGGTTGCCAGGGCGGATGCGGGTAGCCGAGCCAGTAATATGAGGCTGCTGGCGGCTGTTACCAGGCGTAGGAAAGTTCCAAAACCACGGCGCAGGACGGGTTCACTGCGATAAGTCAGGTGTAGTGGCAAGACGCCCAGACGCAAGCCAACGGCCAGCAGCAGGTACATACTGGTTTGGGAAGTGGCAGTTTCAAAAAGAAAGGTTTGCCCATTGGCTGCACTGATCACGCTGGCCCAGAGTGCAATGCCTGTCCCGGCTGCACGGATGGTGAATGAAACAACTGTTCGTTCACTGAGGGAAGGAGAATCGGAAGCGCGCAGTGTATTGAAGAATTCGGTCAGGTCGATTGCTGTCCAGCCCAGCACCAGGGTAAGGGGGTTGTCTGCCAGGATGGTCAGCAGGCCCAGGGTTGCCAGAGCCAGCGTTCCGGCCCAAGCAGCCGGGTTGACTACGCTGGCAGCCCGCGCGGGCGAGGTTAACACGACTGCAGCGGCCAGGGCGGCCAGGCTGATGGCGTACAGCCAGGCATAAGGATCCGCAAATAGATCTGGCGATGTGGAAAACAGGCTGGTTGGTGTCCAAAGGCTGGGGGTAAAGCGCCTGGACAAATCCAACTGCCAGGCCAGCAAACTGAGCCAGGCCAGAAAGGCGCCCAAAGTTGATGCGAGCCAGGAAAATTTGGTTGCAGAGTTTGACAGGCGTAGACCTATCATCGTTGCGGTGGCAAGTGTATATAAAACCAGGGTGATCAATACATACATGGTGATTTTTATTTTATCAGGTTTGCAGGCTGTGGAGCCCAGGTCTCCTTATATCGAAGTTGTGCCTATGTTTGGAGTGCAGTTCCAACATACGTTTTTTGGCAAACTACAAAAACCCCTTTACTCATTCAATCATTCTACCTACCCCGTGCTGGCTACTTACCGGCATCCAGGTTTAATTATTATCCAGCACACGCAGCTCTCTGCGTAACAAGATCAGCCCGGTGATTCCCTGCCAGCTCAGGAGATACCCGAGCCCGAAATGAGACATTGTTAAAGCGTACTCACGAGCTCCTCGTTCTAGCACTTAACCTACCTGGTTCTGCTGCTCGGGCGAATAATAATCGCCGGTTTGCCCCGCCAGTGGAGTTTTTGCGCCTGTTCCTGGCGCAAAACTCCACAAAAAAGGCCCATTCCGTTCACCGAATAAGTGTCTAATTTGCAGATTTGAGATTGTGAAAGCAGATACCCGGAAAGCGGTATAATCCCGACGATGAAGGTATCGAATCTTAAAACACTCGCGCTGATCATGTGGGGAGCTGTCCTGGGGATTATCGGTCTGCTGGGTATGAGCGTATTTGCCAACCAGGATCTGCGCTCCCTTGCTGCTGGCAAACCCAGCCCGGTCTCAAGCCCTTCCCCGGTGCTACTGCCAGCCACGCTGACCTTTACCCCCACGCCGGCGGTCATTTATCTGCCTTCTGCAACTGCTCGCGCCGCAACAGACATGCCGGTTACGCCCACCATGACTCCGGGCATGCTCGTGCCCATGCTGCAGTATGCAATCACCCTAGCGCCAGACGCCGATCCGCTGACTGGTTTGAGGCCAGAGCAGCCTGAACTCTTAAATCGCCGCCCGGTGGCTGTCAAGATCAGCAGCTTTCCGCGTGGCCTGGTGCGCCCCTATCAAACTGGACTGACTCGCGCCGACCTGGTCTATGAGTATTATATTGAAGATGGGTTGACCCGCTTCATTGCTGTTTTCTACGCGCGCAATGCTGAACGCGCCGGACCAGTCCGTTCGGGACGTTATTTTGACGAATATATCATGCGCATGTATCACTCTGCGCTTGTGTATGGTCATGCCGATAAGCGCGTGGAAGATTACCTGCTGGCGAGCGATCTGCGGTCTTTTCTGTTTGAAGAACAGGACAGCTATTTCCCGCCACTCTGGGACAGTGGCAGTAAGAATGCCGAGAATCGCCTGTTTGTAAATACGGCCGGGGTTGGCGCAAAGCTTTCTGATAACAGCCGCCAGAAATTACGTGCTGCCATGTTTGGGGCTTTGATGTATCCCAAGGCGCTGCCGGTTATCAACAGGATTAGCACTCATTATTCCATTTACAGCTACAATTATTGGGAGTATGACCCCACCAACCGGGTATATCTGCGTTTTTCTGACGCGGCAGATGCCACCAGTTTTACCCAGGGAGAAACCTACGCTGCCCATATTGACAACCTGACTGGTGAGCAGCTTAGCGCCAATAACGTCATCGTTTTGGTGGTGCCACATATCTTCCATAATGAGTTCGACCGTGCTGACCAGCTTCTGGATATTGAACTGAAAGGCAGCGGCAAGGCTTTTCTATTCCGCGATGGGCGCATGCTGCAGGTCAAGTGGCGTCGCGACCTGGTTGATCAACCCATCCGGCTAGAAGATGAGGATGGCCGGGATGTGCCCCTGCAACCCGGAGTGACGTATTACCAGGTCATCGATCCGGAGAGTTCTGTCAAACAAGCTGGCGAGATGATTGAATTCACCTTCTTTACTCAGTTACGAAAAGTGACTCCCACGCCGACTCCCTTTGGCTTTGAGCCTACGGCGACGCCGCGCAAGTCTCATAAATAGCTGAAACAGCTCATGGCTGATAGGCGTTAGTGAGAGCCCACACAGGAAATAAGGGCGTGGCTGAGAGCGCATAATAATGTTTCATCCATCATTTTGAGAAGAGGTATACCATGTGCGGACGTTTTACCCTGGCGGTTGATCCGGCCGATTTACAGGCAGCTTTCCCAAATTTCGCATTTCCCAGTGACCTGAAACCGCGCTTTAATATTGCTCCCTCTCAGCCGGTGCTGGTACTGCCCAACGATGGCAAGCTGAGAGCGGATTATTATTCCTGGGGACTGATCCCTGTGTGGACCAAAGACATCTCGATTGGCGCACATATGATCAATGCCCGGGCTGAAACCCTGGCAGAGAAATCGGCTTTTCGCGGAGCTTATAAATACAAGCGCTGCATCATTTTCGCAGATGGTTTCTATGAATGGAAGGCACAACCCGGTGCCAGGTCCAAAATACCATACCACATCCGGCTTAGCTCCGGACAGCCCTTTGCCCTGGCTGGATTGTGGGATGAATGGCTTTCGCCGGATGGGTCACAGATCAAATCCTGCTCCATTATCACCACCGAGCCGAATGCGCTCATGTCTGGACTGCACAACCGTATGCCGGTCATTCTACCTTCTGATGCTTATGCAGAATGGCTGAACCCGGAGCCGCAGAAACCTGAAGTGCTGCAGCACCTGCTGACAGCGTATCCGGCCTCCGAAATGGCTGCTCACCCGGTCTCGACCCTGGTCAACAGCCCGGCCAATGACCGGCCTGAGCTTGTTGCGCCAATCCCGGCCGACAAATCCTCGCGTGATCCCAAACGGGATTTCTCTTAACCTCAAACCAGCCCTGCCTGTCCATGCGCTGTGCAGAGCTGCAAAGATTGGGACCATGCTCATTAGACAAGAGATTGCCCGGCGTTATCCGGCCCTGGCTTCAAGAGATTTTACGATCTTCTGGGTTGGCCAATTCGTTTCTTTAATCGGCACGTGGATGCAAAGCACCACCCAGCCGTATCTTGCCTATCGATTGAGCGGTAAGCCTTTCGACCTTGGGCTGATCGGTTTCTCCAGTGCCTTGCCAACCCTGATCCTGGCCCTACCTGGCGGTGTGCTCGTCGAGCGCCTGGATAAGCGCAAGACGGTCATCACCATGCAGGTTGTGATGATGGTGCAGGCTTTTATCATGGCCTTCCTGGCGCTGACAGGTGTCATTCAGATCTGGCATATCGCGGCGCTGGCGTTTTTGCTTGGTACCGCCAATGCCATCGAGATTACTGCCCGCCAGGCCATGTTGATCGAATTGGTCGGCAAGGAATCGCTGCCGAATGCGATTGCCCTGCAGTCTACGATCTTCAATGCCGCCCGGGTGATCGGACCATCGCTGGTTGCGCCTTTTCTGATCTTTATCCAGGGCAGCGGAGAAGGTTGGGCTTTTCTTGTCAACGGTGTCAGCTACTTGTTTATCATCGTGAGCCTCAATTTTGTGCGGACACCTTTCAAGACTGCGCCTGTCATCGTTGCGCGTAACTGGCTGGTTGAATTCCGCGAAGGGCAGGCCTATATTCGCCAGACCCGGTCGGTTGCCATGATCATCTTGATGGCGGCTGTGCTGGGTTTTGTGGGTTTTCCGCTGCTCCAACAGATCCCCGTGATTGCGCGGGATGTGCTGGCCCAGGGACTGGATACCGAAGCGGCGCGCGCGGCGCGTAACAGCGCCCTTTATACCGCCCAGGGTGTTGGCGCGCTTGTGGCGGCGCTTGGGCTGGCCTCCTTCAATCCTAAAAATAAGGGCCGGCTGCTGACTGCCGGACAGGTTGTTTTTATCGCCGGGCTGCTCGCAATTGCTTTTACGCGTAATCTACCGGTGGCTCTGCTGATCTTTGTGCTGATCGGTTGGGGCTCGATCACGGCCCTGGCAACCATGAACACTCTCATCCAGCTGGAAGTGCCAGATTATTTGCGCGGGCGCGTCTTCAGCACCTATCTATGGGGCTTGCAGGGGATTGCCCCTTTTGGCAGCCTGGTGGTGGGCTGGATGGCGCAAAACTGGGGTGTGCCATCGGCCGCCCTGGCCTGTGGGATGATCTGCCTGGTGATCATCGGCGGAATTCACCTGACCAATCCAGAGATCAAGAATATGGTTGTTTAGGTTCGCCCGGTCCTTTGGGATTAATCCGTCTCTAATGGTCTGCTTGACGGCCTTTTTTGGGCATGTTATGATGATTTTCGAAGGACATGCACATGAGTGATGAATTTCAGGAAGTGGCCGAACAAGGGAAAGAGCCTCTGGCCGAAAAGTTGATCCAGAAAAAAGTAAGACAAAGCTCGCCTGGCTGGTTGGAAATGTTAGCCCGTCTGGGTCTGGGTGATATCGTTGCACGGATCGGTACCGGGGTCTTGACGTTGGTGTTGGTATTTATCGTGGTCTGGATGATGCGTCCGGTTTTCCAGACAGCAAAGCCGGCCATTCCTGCCGGCAGTGTGGTTCTGCCAACTGCTGTTCCCGTGATTGACCTGGCCATGCTGCCAGAGCTGTCATCCGCCAGCACCCGGGGGGTGGCTCGTATCGCCCTGCTGCATACCAATATTCCCGATCGTCCGCGTCAGGATATCGTCAAGTACACCATTGCCAAGGGCGATACCGTCATCGGTATCGCGGCTAAGTATAATCTCAAGCCCCAATCGGTTATGTTTGGGAATTATTACACCCTGCGCGACGACCCGCACAACCTGTCGATCGGCGCGGAATTGAATATTTTGCCGGTGGATGGGTATTATTATGAATGGCAGGCCGGGGATGGCTTGAACGGTGTCGCTAAAGGGCTGAATGTTACCCCTGAAGACATTATCAGCTATCCGCTCAATAAGCTTGACCTGGCTACCATCGGTAATTTTTCTAACCCAAATATCAAGCCGGGCACCTGGTTGATCGTGCCAGGCGGGACACGCCCGTATACATCCTGGAGCGCGCCTGTGGGTGTGACACGCACAAACCCGGCCGTAGCGCGCGTGATGGGGGCTGGTTCTTGTGGCAAGGTTAGCGATGGCGCGGTGGGCTTGGGGACTTTCATCTGGCCGGCTAACAAGCACTATCTCTCCGGGTTTGATTATTCGCCCGATACGAACCACCGCGGTATCGATATCGCCGGGAATACCGGCGAACCGCTGTATGCGGTGGATGCGGGTGTCATTGTTTATGCCGGCTGGAACGATTGGGGCTATGGCAACATGGTCATGATCGATCACGGCAATGGCTGGCAGTCTTTGTATGGACACATGAATAGCATTGCCATGATTTGCGGGCAAAGCGTGGACCAGGGCACGGTTATCGGTACCCTGGGCAGCACAGGGAAATCGTCTGGTTCGCACTTGCACTTCGAACTGATGCATACTTTGTATAGCAAGGTCAATCCTTGGAATTTTCTGCCGCCACCTTAAATTCAGCTTCGGGGGTCCCTGCTGCACTCATTCTGTGGCATTCGTTTTCGAGTAAGGGTAGGCTATGATGAAAATGCCCCTGGTTTTATTTGCAGTTTGGCTAGCCCTGCTGAGCGCGTGTACATCTGCTGCGCCCACTATCAGCCCAGTGCCAGCCTCGCCTTTGCCGGTGCTCACAAAGACACCCGTTCCGACTCTGGCTGCCACATCTACGCCTACTCCCAGCCACACACCAGCTCCAACTCCGGTTACGCTGACCGGCAGTCTGGTGATTGTGGCGGATAATGAACTCCGGCTCATTTCTGCTGATGGGGCCAATTCCAAGGTCATACTCAGCAAGGCACAATTCGAAACCAGCTTTCCCGCGCTTGGAAAATCGGATACCGTTCCTTATTGGTCATCTGTGATATCACCGGATGGAAATAAAATCCTGGTGTATACCTGCACACTATTCAGTACCGCTTGCAACAATAAACGTCTCTACATCAGCAGCCTGGATCTTGCGCATACAGTAACGCTCCGCACCTTTTCGGGCGGCTTGCTGGAGTGGGCGCCGAGCAGTGACAAGCTAATGATGCAGTCTGCAACCGATGCGCGCATCAAAACTGTCTTTAGCGTCGCAGGAGACAGTTTTGGAAAAATCAACAATTTGCCGGGATCCCAGGCGGCTTTTTGGTCTTTTGATGGCAGCCAGATCTATTATTATGACCAGAAGGTCTGGTATGTGATTAATAGTGATGGCAGCCAAAAAAAAGCCCTGAAGTGTGATTTATGCGCGAATGTGCCAGATCCTTCCAGCTACGCAGTCGCACAATCGCCCGATGGGCAGAGCATCGCGATTGGCTATATGGATGGCACCATCATCATCGCCAGCTCTGACCTGGTTTCCTTCAAAATGAGTATGTTGGGTAGTTATGTCAATAAATTGTACTGGTCGCCGAATAGCACCCGGTTGGCGGTGGACCTGCGCACGAATGCCAACCAGTCCGATATTGTCATTCTTAACCAGGATGGGGCTTTTGTGAAGAAATTGGCGCGCCCCGAAGATGTGCTCTTTATGAACACTTGCGGCTGGTCACCTGACAGCCAGAGTATTGACTATCTGGGGCTGGGCAGCTCCGGCAACGATCTCTACATCCAGCCTCTTGCGCAGCCGGTCGCGATTCATCGCCTGTCTCTGCACAGCGAGAATATCAGCTGCCCCATCTGGCTGCCAGCCAATCCGTGAGCCGCACCTTCGGCGTGGCTGCCTGTTCTGGATACAGTCTGCTAGAATATTGCCCCTTGCCAAAGGAATTCTGCTGGAAATTCATACCAACCAAAAAATAGCCTCCTCATATATCTTGCCTATCGCCTTATAGGATGGTAAAATCTGACGCGCAGCTGGTATCCTGGCTTGTCGAAACACCATGGAACACATGGTAAAGTCGGATTGGGGTTCCACTCATACGTAATGGGCTCGTAGCTCAGTTGGTTAGAGCGCATGTATCACACACATGAGGTCGGGGGTTCGAGTCCCTCCGGGCCCACCACGTTTTGAAAGACCGGTAGCACACGCCGTGCGCCGGTTTTTGTTTTCCTGTAGCGCACCTGCCCATGCTGGATGATAAGGCTGGAGGTTCGAGTCCCCGCGCAGCGGAGGCCCACTCAGTTGGCTAAACTAAATTATTTCCCTTATCAGCCGGATATTGGGTGCGGTTTCCGAAATATTAGGCCACACCCCTGAAAAACTTTCCTCTTGCCTTTTCTGAACAAGTATGCTATTTTAGATATAGCTTTGCTGAGGATATTTACTGGTCTATGTCAGAATCTACTGTTATTATTGTTGAGGATCAGGCTGATATCGCGGAAATGTTTGCGGAGATGATGCGTGTAAGTGGTTTCCGAGCGCTGACCTCGTTTACCAGTGCCAAGGCTCTTGACTTGATTGCCACTGAGAAACCGGCTCTTGTGATCCTGGATGTGATGATGCCGGATGTCAGCGGGCTTGATGTGTTGCGTTTTATGATGCATGATCCGCAGCTGGCCAGTATTCCCGTCGTCATTGTATCTGCCATGTCACTTTCCAGTGACATTAAAAGTGGAATAGCTGCCGGGGCTTCGGCTTATCTGACCAAGCCTGTGGATTTCACCGAACTGAAAGAAATCGTCAAAAAATTGACCGCTGCCGGCGCTTCGGCCTAACACGCCTCGTCCATGACTTTGCTGCGCATTTTCATTGCCATCGAAATTCCCGCCGAGATCAAAAATGCGATTGCTATTCAAACTTCCAGCCTGCGTCAGCGCGCTGGGAATCTCGTGCGCTGGGTGACGCCTGAAAACACCCATCTGACCATCAAATTTCTGGGAGATATTAAGCCCGAGGGTCTGGAGCCGCTAGCACAGGCCATCCAGGCAGTTTGCAGGCAGCAGGCCGTTTTTGAGATCAACGTCAGCGGAAGCGGATGTTTTCCAAACTTGCGCCAGCCGCGTATTATCTGGGTTGGTCTGAATGCTCCACCGGATCTTGGCCTGCTGCATGGACAGATCGAGGCCGCAATGTTGCCCCTGGGGCATGCGGTTGAAGCCAGGTCTTTCTCTGCGCACCTGACCATCGGGCGCGTCCGCGAACCGCTGAAACCTGCTGATCTGGCCTTGCTGCGCAGTGCTCTGGCAGAACAAAATAGCGGTGAACTGGGTACGTTTAGCGTCTGCAGTCTGACTTTGTTCAAAAGCGAGCTGCGTCCCGGCGGTCCGCTGTATACACCGCTCTTCAACGCCCGAATGGGCAATTAACCCGGCCTGTCCGGTCTTTAGGAAAAGGAAATAATTTGAACACACTGGAACTTGCTCATACAATCGTTGAAGCTCTCGAAGATAAAAAGGGCGAAAACATTATCCTGATGGACCTCGAAAAGGTCGCCATGTTTACAAGCTATTTTGTCATCTGCAACGGCACATCTGACCGGATGCTGGCTGCTTTGGCTGATGGCGTCGTCGATCAAGTTCGCGAGACCTATGGTATCAAGGGCGTTTCGCAGGGACAGGCCGCCAGCGGCTGGGTATTGGTTGATTTCGGATCGGTTATCGTGCATTGTTTTGCGCCTGAGACCAGGGAATTTTTCAAATTGGAAGAACTCTGGCGGGAAGGTAAGATCCTGCTGCACGTGCAGTAACTCCAAATTCGAATCAAAAAGCCGTCCGGTTGTTTCTTTGCCGGACGGCTTTTTGATTCGGTCCAAATTCTACTTTTCAAAGATCCATTTATCGTTTTCGCGGCTCCAGGCGATGATCTCATCCTGCTTGAACCACAAAGCGGCTTCTAATTCACCATTTTCAGGGCTGTCAGATGCATGCGTGATATTGCGGCCGACTTCCAGGGCGAAATCATGCCGGATGGTGCCAGGCGCGGCTTCCCACGGGCGTGTGGCGCCCATGGTCTGGCGAATGGCGGCAATTGCGTTGGGGCCTTCCCAGACCATTGCCATGACTGGTGCCGAAATGATATAAGCGATCAAGCCATCATAAAAAGGCTTGCCCTTATGGATTGCGTAATGTTCTTCGGCCAGCGCCTTGCTGACTTGTAAAAATTTTGCTCCCACCAACCTGAGCCCGCGCCGTTCGAGGCGGGCGATAACCTCACCGACCAGTCCACGCTGGACTCCATCGGGTTTCACCAAAACGAGAGAATGTTCCACTATAGCCTCCATTGAAAAATCGTAATTTACCGGGCAGGATTTTACCATAACAAAAGGGCGCGCCGCTCGCGACACGCCCTTTTGAGATCAAGTCGGTTTAGCGCAGTAAGCCTTCGGCTTTGCCATACGCGTCGAGGGCCTCCTGCAAGCGGTTCACGCGGAAATAGGCATCGCCCAGGGTTTGCCAGATAATGACATCCACCGGGTGCCGGTAAACAGTTTCCTGCAGGTCATGAATAACTTCTTCCAGCATTTTACCCTTGCGGATCAAGCGGGAGTACTCGGTCATCGAATCGAGCAGGTTGTTATTCTTGAGCAGTTCGCGGGCTTTCTGCATGGTTTGCGCATCTTTGTCATTGCCGGGTGGTATAGCTCGGGGCTGAACCTGGGGCTGGACCTGGGGCTGGACCTCAGGCTTGACCTCGGGAGGTGACTGGATGGCTTCAACGACCGGCTCAGGGCTGGCGGGGACGGTTAATACTTCGGGCTGCTTTTCAGCCGTTGTGGTTTCGTGGTCTGGAGCGGGAGCCGCCTGGGCCGGGGCATCTGGATCCTTGAGCCAGTCCGGAAGTTCTTCCAATTCTTTTTCTGCCGGCTGAACTGGCGCGGAGATTGGCGATAACCAGGTCGATGAACTTGGCACGGAGTCATCTTCTTCACTATGATTGTCCAGATGGTCAAGCCATTCGGCAATATCACTGCTGGGTTGCGGCAGGGGCACCGCGGTTTCAGGGGTTGATTCGTGTTCCCAAGACATCATCTCATTGGCACTGGCAACAGGTTCCCAGACCAACGGTTCGACGGGTTTAGGTTCTTCGACATCATCCAGGCTGGCCAGCCAGGCGGGGGCTTCATCCTGCTCACTGGTAATTGGATCAGGCTCGAACTGAGGCTGCGTGGTTATCGGGGCGGACGGGCTCGTCTGACCTGATTCAAGATCCAGGTCTGCCGGTTCCCAATGCAGATGTGCGAATTCTTGTGATCCGGGTTGCTCGAGCGCGGGTTCGCTGGTCTCTTCATCCGGATCAAATGGAATTGGAGTGAGTTCTTCCAGAGGGGAGACCGCAGACGGGGTCTCATGTTCCCAGGGCATGGTTTCCGTGGGACTGATTGTGTCAGTCTCGGCCAGACTGGCGTACCAATCCGAAGCCTGTTCAATTTCATCAGGCGCGGGCTCTACCAGCATAGTAGCTTCACTGCTGTCGGTAGCTGAATCGGTTGCCAGGCTGACGGGTTCCCGGGGGACTCCGGTAAGCCAGTCGAGTGAGACATCCGGAGCATCTGGAAGGTTGACAATGGCTGAATTTGCCTCAAGCGTGGAGATGTCCACTGGTTCTGAAACTTGGGGTGTGCGCTCTGCAGCGGGCAGGCTCAAGTCACCGAGCCAGTCAAAATCTTCTTCCGCCGCAATCTCTTCTGCAAATCCGGCTGATGCCGTGCCAAGCTCCCGCAGGTCTGGTTCCGGCATACTTTCCACGGTTTCGGGATTTACAGGCACCAGATCTTTGGCCCAATCCGGGCTTGTTGTTGCAGGTTCCGGTTGGCTTTCAGCGCTGGAAACTGGCTGGGTAGGGACGGTCTGGGTCAGCCGGTTGGGCCGGGTCTCAGAGAGTTGTGCAGCAGCTAAATCGTCAGTGGTTGGTGTGGACGGGCTATTTTCGTTGAGCTGGGGCAGCGAATCGAGCCAGGTGAGGGACGAGTCCTGGCTGGGCATGCCGGCGCCTGAACTCGAGATCAATGCTGCTACGGCGGCTTCGGCAGCCGGGGTCTGGTTGTCGATCAGGATCTCAGCCTCGCGTGGCTCAGAGGACGAATTTTCATCCAGCTTTTGGGCCAGTGCGTCGAGCCAGGCCCGCGCCTCTACTTGGTCGGTTGGGCTGGCGCCAGTGGTCAGGGCTGTGATGGCGGCTTCGGCAGTCGGGGTCTGGTTGTCGATCAGGATTTCAGCCTCACGCTCATTAACGGGCGGCAGACTGGAGACCCAGGCCGGGGCACTCTCTTCGGGGTAGACGGGTTGAGTGGTGGGTTCTTGGGGGCTGGTGTTTTGCGAGAAGGCCGGCAATTCGAGCCAGTCCAGGTTGTCTTCCTGGTCGGCTGCGGAGGTTGCCGCGGAGATTGGCTCTTCGACGGCGGGTAGGTCTTCTGCTACAGGCAGTCCTGTCATCCAATCCGGCAAGCTTTCTGCGCTTTCAACCGGTGCAGCGGCTGCTTCTTCGGGGTTTGCTGCTTGATAAGGAGTCAGCGATTCGAGCCAGCCCAATTCATCGTCCTGGTCTGAGGCGCTTTCACCAGTTATGGAGATTGTTGTGGAGAGTGGTTCTTCGGCGACGGGCAGGCTGTCTGCTTCAGGCAGTTCTGACATCCAATCGGGCAAGCTCTCTGCACTTTCGATGGGTGTGATGTTCAGTTCTTCGGGTTCTGCAGCTTTTGTACGAGTCAGCGATTCAAGCCAGCCCAATTCATCGTCCTGGTCGGAGCCATCTGCGCCGGGTGCTGAGTCAAATGCCGAGAGCGGTTCTTCGGTGCTCAGGCTATCGTCGACAGGCAGGCTTGCGGCTGTGTTTTGTGTTTCAGCGGCGGAAACCCACTCGGGCGCGGTTGCGCTGCGCTCGGCGGGTGCGGTGATCAGTTCTTCAGGTTTGGCGCCTTGTGAGACAGCCAGCGATTCGAGCCAGGCCAAAGCATCGTCCTGGTCGGAAGCGCTGGTGCCAGGGCCGGTGACCAATGCCGAGAGCGGTTCTTCAGTGCTCGGGCTATCGTCGACAGGCAGGCTTGCGGCTGTCGGTTGTGTCTCTGCGGCGGAAACCCACTCGGGCGCGGTTGTGCTGCGCTCGGCGGGTGCGGTGATCAGTTCTTCAGGTTTGGCGCCTTGTGAGACAGCCAGCGAT
>JAPLGT010000160.1:0-57734 GCA_026390035.1 Chloroflexota bacterium | reverse complement strand
CTTATGTCGCAATTTTAATGTCACGATCGATGCACTGCTTGCCAGCTGAAAAATCGCAAAGACCAGAATGGACAGATCGTGCCGGATCAACGCATAGACACCCCAGACAACACCATCGGCAATCGACAATAGCCAGGTGCCGAGTGACAGGTCCACCAGGTTTCCTTCTTTATAAGCTACCAGCAGCTGGGGTAGATTGGCCGCAAGCACGCTGATTGGCAGGGCAATCCCCAGGCCATTCCGACCTCCCAAAACACCCGACAGCAACAAAACTCCCAGCCAAAATGGGGCAATTTTAAATTCCTTCACCTGACGACCAAAACGCAAGGCAAAAAGAGTGATCAACCCAAAGATAACCCCCGACGAGCCCGTGGCAAAGCTGACAAACGGCTGGTGAGTCAGGATGCCATAAGCCGCCCAGCCAAAACTAACGATTGAGCTGGTAGCGGCCGTATCGACAGAAACGCCAAAGGCTTCACGCGCACGGAGCAGCCGGATGAGTTGTGGCAAAGCCCGAACCAGGCCAATCACTGTTCCAAGCGAGCCAAGAAGTGAAGAGATATCCATTAATGTAGACCTTTATTTGGATTTCAGGCTGCAGTCCTTATACCACCGCCAGGCTCAAAATTATAATCCCGCTTACACGCCCCACGGTCGGGATGTTTATAATATTGTTATCACCGATCTGCCCTGGCCCCATACCAAAAACGTTTCCAATCACCCTGGCTAGATTGCAAAGCCAGGAAGGTGTAAAGCGCACCGGCCCAAAATCCCAGGCACATCATCATGATCACCCAGACCAAGGATGGCAGCCAGGCCTTCTCTCGAAATACAATCCAGCCAGAAAACAGGCTAAAGCCAACATACAGGTCTACCAACGACACGATCCCCCAGGGCATTGCCAGCAGTTTTGAGCCCTCTGCGGAAAAATCTCCGCGTGTGAATGCATAGATTAATATTCCGGTCATCGCCAGCAAACCAGCCAACGAAATCGCTTTTGCAATTCTCATCGAATACCTGCCTTTATTAACGTCAATAATATTTACGTAAATTTCTATTACATCAAAAAGAAACGAGTATTTTTGTGGTTATTTTTGCACACGCGAAACAGTATCGCGCAAAACCAACCGTGGCCCGCATCCATTCGTCGGATTTTATTAAAAATTTCTACTTGCGCGGAAACCAGGGCACAAATTCGCTGGTTGTCTCAATATATTCCTGATAGCCAGGCTTCTCAGCTTTCAAAGTTTTTTCTAGCAGGCTGACACCCGAAACGCGCATTAACAAGCCGGTCATGATCAGCGGACTAAAAATACTCCACCAGGCTCCAGTTGCCAACGCAATCAGATAATAGCCCCACCATTGGGTCGCATCCCCAAAATAGTTGGGGTGGCGCGTATAACCCCAGACACCAGTCTGCATTAACTTGCCCTTATTGGCCGGGTCTGACTTGAAACGCATCAACTGCCAATCGCCGACAGCCTCAAAGAAAAAACCAATCGCCCAGACTGGGAGCGCAATAAAGTCGAGCCAGTTCAGATGGTCCGGGGTTGGATTGATTTGGGCAGCCAGCAAAGGCAGCGCGACAACCCACAAAATGATGCCCTGCAGGAAAAAAACCTTAAAAAAGCTACGCCACCACCACTGCGCCCCAGCCTGCCTGCGCCAGACCTGGTAACGAAAATCTTCCGGCTTGCCCCAATTTCGCATCAGGATATGCAGTGACAAGCGCAAACCCCAGATCGTCACAAGCAGGTTGAGGAGAAGCTTGCGAGTCAAGAAACCAGCCGGTGTCAACCCAAAAGTAAACCAGGTCACGATCACGAAACCCGTGCCCCAAAAGATATCTACAATGCTCGAATTCTTCAACACCAGGCTTAACAGCCAGATCAGCAGCATTAACCCAAGGATCATTAATCCGGTCGAAAGAAAGATTGTTAAAAAGTTCATTTTTCCTCATAAGAACTGGAACTGCCCTTGAGCCCGACTGCCGCAAAACCGAAGGCCCCCGGGCCAATGTGTGCACCGATCACAGGTGTTATATCCGCAACCAGGATATCTTGCCCTGGGAACAATCCTGCGATCAAATCCCGAAGGTCGGCTACACGCTCAGGCGCATGGGTGTGCAAGATAGCGATGCGTTCAAGCATTCCCACTTTGGCAAGCATCTCGAGCAAACGCTGGGTGGCACGCTTGCGAGTACGGACGCGTTCGTTGCCCGGCTTGCCATCGTACATGGTTAATATGGGCCGAAGCTGGAGTAGTGTACCCAGGTTCGCCATGATCCGGTTCATACGACCGCTGCGTTGTAAGAATTCAAGTGTATCCAACACTGCGAAAACATGGCTGCGCTTGACCTGGTCGTTCAGCGCAGAAAGAATTTCAGCGACAGTATGTCCAGCCGCCGCCATCTTTCCAGCCGTCTCAACCAGGAACCCAGTCCCCAGGCTAAGCTGCCGCGAATCGAACACACTAACTGCAACCGAGTTGGTCTCTTTGGCTGCCATTCTGGCAACATCCACCAGCCCACTCAAAGCGCTCGAAATATGAATGGAGAGAATCTGGGTCGCTCCTTCGTCACCCAGGCTCTCATAAGCGGCCTGAAATTTATCGGTCGATGGTAAGGCGGTAGTTGGATGCACCGGAAAGGTAGGCAGTTTTTCGTAAAATTCTGTGCGTGTCATGTCAACGCCATCCAGATATCCCTGGCTGCCAACGTTGATATAGAGCGGCACAACCGTGATGCCGTATCTGGCAACTATCTCGGCAGGGAGATCGCAGGTACTATCGGCAACGATTCGGACTGACATGCTCAGCTACCGGGAATGATAAGTAAGGCACCAAGCACAATTTCTATCACCAGGCTAATCAAATTAGACTGTGCATACGACTTGTCAAACAAGATTGAAAAGGCCCGGGCTGCTGCAATCGCAAGATACCCAATCCCTAACATCTGGTAAGCCGCGGGGCCTAAAAACAAAGGCACAAGCCCCAGCCCAATAAATAGCCCACCAAAGATTGCACGCATCTCCGAGACGCCCCGTACTCCGTTCGGGTTCAAACCAGTGAACTCGTAGGCCGCTGCCGGTTTGATAAATGCGAGCAACCCGGTGGCACTGGTCGCCAAAGCAGCAATAATCTTTAATACCATCAAAATATTCAACTAACACCTACCAGTTTATTATCCGGGACTAACACTTCCGAATTAAGGATGTCCAAAAGCGCAAGAACCTCATTATTATCGGGAATATCAGACATCGAATGTCCATAGTGAACAAAACGTGCCGTGCCTGTTTTATCTACAACTACCTGGGCCGGCATGCGACCAAACTTGAACAGGTTGACTTCCTGCCCATACAGCTTCAGCACGCTGCCTTTCGGGTCAGGCAGGCCTATAAAAGGCAGATTATGCTGTACCCAATATAATTTAAAAGCATTGGGTTCTTCCGGCCCCAAAACAATCACCTGCGTATTTCTGTTTATGAATTTCTGGTTGTCATGACGCAACTGCGCCATATGCTTCTGACAGAATGGTCAGACAAACCCGCGATTAAACACGAGTAAAACATGGGATTTATGCACAAAATCTGAGAGACGCACAGTCTGGCCATTAAAGTCATCCAGACTAAAATCAGGGGCAGGGGTGTTAAAAGATACTCTTGGCATAGGATTTTCCCTCAAATCAACATCAAAATTTAACGATCGACAATCAGGGTCTTCCGGATCAATGAGCCAGGCTGGCTACAAAATTCTGAACCGCATCCATAAAAACCGCGGGGCGTTCTTCATGTGGAACATGCCCGGCATTGGCAATCACATCCAGGCGCGCATTAGGCAGCTCAACTGCCAGCCGGGTGCTCTCAATGGTTGGTACAATCCGATCATCATCCCCGGTGATCACCAGCACAGGCAGCTTAAATTCAGCAAGATGACTGGTCAGATCTGGCATCTGGCTGGCCAGGGTCAGTTCCCACAAGGCCTTATCCCAATTTTCAACCAATAATGGCTTTCGGTACAGTTCAAAAGTTTCGGGTGGGATCATGGCAGGGTCATGCCAGGCCAGCTTGATAAATTCAGTCCCGCGCGCCTCTAGCTGTCTGGAAACCAATGGCCCAAGATGACGCATCTGTGGCGAACCAAGCAGCGGTCGAACCCACCCAGGTGCGCCGCCACCGTTGTAAACGGCAGGATCGACCAGGATCAAGGCCTGCACCCGTTCGGGATACTGCAAGGCGGTCTGCATGGCGATTGTGCCACCCGCCGAGTTGCCGACCAGGAAGGCATTCTGCACACCGAAGTGGTCCAGCAGACCGATGACGAGCTCCACCTGCGCCTGCGGACTGTACGGGTTGCGGCCCTCCCAGCTGAGCGGGCGTTCTGTCAACCCAAAGGCCGGCCGGTCAAACGCGATCACAGTACCCAGATGACCAAATGATTCAAGTACAGGCTGCCACGAATATTGACTGGCTCCAAAACCGTGCAGCAGCACAAAGAATGGCTGGCCCTGTCCCATTTTTTTATAATGTACAGCCAACCCATTGATTTCAACGAACTGGCTATCGGCATCCACCAGGTCTTGACCCGGGCTCAATCCTTCGAGCGCGGGTACGGGGACAATAAATGGCCCAAGCAACAAAACTAACGCCAACCCGATCAAAATAGTCAAAACAATTCGACCTCGATTCACCGGGTCAACCCCTGTTTTTGGACATGGTGCCGCCTGAGTGTCATTTGCAAGTTCAGCGCAATCAGACCAAAAATAACCAAGGTTGGGACAAAAACCACGGGAACGGCTGCAAATTTGACCGAAATCCCGGCCAAAGCCCACAGGATTACCAATGCATAAGCAACATCACGACGGGTGGAAATCACCAGGCCCGCGATCACCAAAACAGCGATCAACACAATCGCCATCCAACTCTCTGCTGCTATCCCAAATCCATCCCACTTCAAATAATCAAGCACGTCGGTCACATTTGCCACGGTTGCGACAGTGATCCAGCCCAGGTATATACTGAATGGCACTTGTGCGCTCCACTTTTCAGCATTCGAAACTACCATACGTCCAATTCCCAGACCCAGATAAGTCATGATTAATGTAGAAAGAAGGACGAGCATGGCCAGCAGCGTCAGAGGGAACTGCTGGTAATGCCAGAGGAAAATCCAGGCGCTATTCGCCACTCCACCCAGGGCAATCCACCATCCAGTGGCGCGCAAACGAGAATTCTCACGCTGCGATGGCAGCGCCTGGAAAATCGCAAAGGCGATCAAGCCCAGGTAGATCACGCCCCAAATCGAAAATACATAACCTGCTGGGACGAAATAGACATTGAATCGATCGGAAATTTGCCCGGTGTTCAACCCGTTCAGGGGCAGGGCATTCGCCAACCCGTTAACAACGAGCGTGACCAGAATAGTCAGGACAACAATGATTTGTCTCAATATATCTTTCATTTACTCTCTCACTTTACATTCTATGATGCTGTAATTCCGACCCTGCAAGGTCGAAGCCAGGGCGATCAACTTTTTCATTAGACCGTATTTCTGATCAAGTAAACGATCAACCTCGCGTTCAATCGCAACATCCTTGATCTCACGTGCCATCGCCGGGATCCACTCGCCCAGCAGACTTCCATCGACCTTGCATGGCGCGACATTGACCTGCCCGTTATTACGGATGCGCCGCACCTTGGCTGAATTATCCACAGTGCGCACATAGATTGCCTTACCAGGACCAGCCTGTGCGAACCAGACTGGGGTCTTGACGCCGATACCGCTCTTGCGAAAGGTTTCAATATTTAGATATTTTTGTTTTATAAATTGATCAACCATACTCTCTTACCTCTACATTGGCGAATTTCTACTCTCTGGGCGCAACCGAATTACCTTCCTGATCGCGAATCTCCAAAAAGCATGTTCATATTTGTTAATATATTGTACAGTATTTGTACATATTTACAAGGGATTGGCCATATTTATGACAGAATGTTAACAACCTGGCACGCCGGATGCCGCGGTTGGCTCTGACAGGTATCAGGATAACCAAGAAATTCGGAGAGAATACACCTGCTGAGATTTTCCGAAATGTTACCAGCAATATTTGTCGTTCCGCCCCCAGGTAAAATCGCTACAAAGTAAGCCAAACACCATCACGATTACCAAAAGAAAATAATGTGTTTACCCAGAAAAATCGCCGCCCCGGCGAAAGCCCACCAATTTGGCACCCTCCCATGTCTTCGATGGATGGTTTCAGCGCTCACCCCAGGGTACTAGAAAAAATCACCGTGAGCCAGCCCATTCAGTTCCATTAATACGATTGACCGATCTTACACGTTTCCATCCGATTGGAGCAAGAATACCAACTGTTTAAGATGCTCTTCGTGATGTTCGTACGAACCGAGCAAAACTACCGAAAGCGGGTAATCCTTCAGCCACGCAAATTTTCCAATTTCCAACAGGTCTTTTTCCGGAATGGATTCTGCCAATTCTAAAACGCGCAGATACCTTGCCTGCCACTCATACTGAATATCTGACCAGGCCCGATCACCATAAATTTCATCAATCCAGGCATTGACCTTATCCAGCTCGTCATCCGTTTCCGGGTTGATGCCTCGAAGCCACCCAGGATAGTCCGGCTCCGAGGCGTCCAGGGCCGATTTCAATCTGGCCACGGACACCTGCTGCCAGGCAGTTAAATGAGCCAGGATATCTTTGATGGACAACCGGTCTACCCGATTGGGGGCTGTGATCTGTTCAGTGCTGATACCACCCAAAAAATTTTTCCATAGGCGGAATTCGTCATTAAGCATGCTGATGATTTTGGCTTTATCGTCCATTTTCTTTCCTATACCTGCAGAACGGTGTGCATAAGGTCAAACATCGATAGTCAATTTTTAGCGTTCACAAAATCGTCGTCAAACGCGTATGGCATCAATCAAAGTAGGCAGAGAACCAAGGCGTTTCCTATCCACCCAGGAAGCACTTGTTTTCGAAATGGCTAGGCTGCGCAAATACAATTCGTAAATTTTGAGATTTGGGCGGTGGACAGACCTGGTTGAAAACCGAAACAAATCTTAAAAAACGAAATCGCTGCCAGGGGTTACTGCGATCAGAGTTAATTGAGTTGCATATTGCTCCAACTCGCTGCGTTTTGGTGGGACAGACAAGCCTTCAGCGCGCAGTACGGCCCCGATCATTTTTGGATGCCGCTCCAAACGTAGCTCCAAAAAATCGGCGATCTGTTTTGTTTCAGTAATTGCTTCTGCCAATCCTGAAAATTTCCTGATTTTTAGATGGACTTCCACTTGCGGGTTATTCATAATATTCCGAACCCAATCAGATTTCGGCCCGAGTGAGGCCGCCAGATACAGCCTGCCAGCGATGATTTCATATTGCAGGGGGGTTACACGCTTCTTCCCTGAATTACGACCAATGGTTGTTAAAAGCAGGATGACATTTCCAATCACAGACCCCGCCCCAATGGCGTACGCCAATTGGGGCGGCCAGTGGATAAGCCGAAGAAAAAACTTAGGCGTCTGGTTAAAACTTGCCATCGTTCCCTTTCCTTTTTGGCGATTTGTGTCCAACCACATCATGACACAAATCAGGACTTTAGGCAAGATTTACAAGGTATTTTTCAACTGCCATGCGCAGCTGTACAGCACCAGACTCTAAAGATATTTGTTTGAATACAGCCTGGCGCTAGATCTACCTCACCAGCCTACCAAGGACTTTGACGGTCTTTCCCAACACGCCACCCAGACCACCCAGGAAAAAGCCCAGCACTAATCCCAAAACGATCAGGTGCAAAAAAGCCCCTGCGAATGTTTCATAGGCCAAATAGGCGGCCATGCCTGGGGCGCCGCTCTGCGCTCCTCGTAGCAGCCACTCAGCTATATTGAGCGGATCTTCGGTCAGAAAACGCATACCGAAGACGATCATGCTCAGGGCCATGCAACCCGCAATAACACCGCTGGCAAATCCACTCCAGGCAGCAGCTGCAACACCGGCTTTAATCCAGCCTTTTCGATACGCACACAATCCTGAATAAACAAAGATCGATGAAGCTATAACAGCCAGAAACGTATTGTCAAGCGTATCACGCAGAGGCAAAGGGGGAGCGATAAAATTATTTACACTTATTTCGATGATCCATAATACCCCCAAAGCCATGCCAACACTGACGGCCTGCGGAAGGCCATTATTCTGATCTTGCTGGCGATGGGTCCACAAAAACGCGCCTGCCGCCAGCAAGATCAGGAAACCGATAGCAGAACCAATCAGCGTTACAGCATTGTAGCTATATTCCAAAGTAATGATGGGAACAAGTGTAATGCTGTAGACAAGCAAAATCAGTAATATTTTAATTGGGTTTTGAGAAGAATGAGCAGCTGTAGGCATTGCCAGAATTTACTCACAGAGCGGATTGACTGGATGAAAGCGTGAGCGGATTTTGATGGTGATTGGGTGCGGGCTGGTGACTTTGAATTGCTCATAACCTGTTAGTGATGACCACCTGCTGCTAGAGATACCATTGTTGTAGTCACTCACTCGCGTCACCCAGTGTTGCCCGCCTCTGTCTATTTCTTTTTCTTTGATTTCTGCGCGGCTTTTTCCAAATTTTCTACCACCCTTAACTTGACAATTTTGCTGATCAATTCAAACGGCAGGGGTTTATCTATGGGGAATCTGATAGTACCTTTTGAGACTTCATACACAGATAATTCTTGTTTAAATGGCTCAATTCCGCTCGGGGTGGGATAAAACCCAATATGGTTTTTATAAGCCGCGAAATGGACCAGGTTACCCTGCAGTGCGAAAGTCGGCATTTGATAGCTGATTTTTTCCTCGGCATCCGGCGCAGCGGCTTTTATGACCGCTCGTAATTCTGACAATATTGTTTGTACTTCCCCAGGAAAAATTGAAATGTATTCATCGATTGAGTTATAAGCTCTGATTTCACTTTCCACATGTTCTCCTTTTTTGATGTGTTCCAGGGATGTCAGCCGATTTTCCACATACACCCAGAATATATTCAACAATTAGACGCAGGTTGATCAAACTGTTACGTCATCGGCTTCAACGGGCACATCACCGGTCGAACGAAACACCAGCCACCAGAAAAAATATGCGAAAACTGAATACACACTCATCAAGGCCAGGGCAAGACCATTCTGACTATTGGCCAACGCATACTTGCCCAACACCAGCGCACCTACAAAAAAGTGTGCAAAGTTTCCAAGCGAAATCGGCCTCAGGTAAATTCCACCAATTCGGCTGTCTTTGGATGACCAGTTAATAAAGGCCAGGGCAAAGTAAAGCGACCCCAGCAACTGCAAAATGACCGGTAGATTCGACTCAGCACCAACTCCGGCCGTTCCCAATAATTCATCTGGCGCAAACAAAGCCAACAATCCAGCCAATCCCAACGCCAGGCTGCTGGCCATCATCAAGCTTCTTGTCTTCATTGGTTCACTCCTGCCTCAGCTCTTTGGTATGCGCCGATTATTATAATCGGTCCATCCCTGGCAAGCCACCGCCAGCTTATTATGACTTCATCGGCATACCAAGTTTGACCCACGATTAAGCATCGGGAAAAATATGTTATCGCGCACTATTCCGCCGAAGCACCTGTATTCATCAAAAGGGCCAGCGAGAATATTCCACAAGGTTAGCCGCACGAATCTATTTCGCCAGAATCAATTTGCATTAGAAGGATCCTGTTTTCAGAGAACCTGAGCACAAACAACTGCTCTCCCCTTTTCCGGGCCCAATTTCTGACCCGACTTCAGGTTAGGCAGAATCTACTATTTTCTAAAATTTCAACAAGCCTGCCATAAACATGGCCATAAACCGTTCGGAATCCAGCTTCAAAGGCGCATTGATCGCCCGCTTACCATCATCGCCCTGATCGAGGCGCCGGACGGCATGGAAGCTGCCCGAACGCAGCCCGGTTTCTCGAACTGAAAGGGAACAATAATTCTCATCGAACAAAGTCGGATCGATGATGTATGCGGCTGCAACAACATCCCAGGGGAAAAAACCTTGCGCGCGGATAAACACCTTGCGATTGAGTTCCAGCCAGGGTCTAATTGCCTGCGCCAAATACCGCGACACAGGGCTGGCATGGCTCTCGAGCAAGCGCAACTGTTCCTTACGAAATACTGCCTGAGAACAAACATCCATGCTGATCAGCGTTTTTTTACAAGGTGCCGAAAGCGTGATTGACGCCGCGCGCCCATCAAGATGAAAATTGAACTCTCCAAAAAAAGAAAAAGGCTGGAAGTGAAACGACCCGCCCATGATTACCAGCTCCTTCAAGTTGTCCGCGAAACCTGGGTCCAAAAGCATGGCAGTCGCCACGTTAGTTAATGGCCCCAGTGCCAGCAAGGAAATCTCGCCCGGCTGTGAGCGCACAGTTTCAATCATGAAATCCACGGCTGGATTCGACTTGCCCAAATCGGCCTTGCTTTGCGCGCCTTTATACAAAGGCACAGTAGCGTGAACCAGATCGAGTAGATTTTCGGCCACCAGGAACCCGACATCTGCTCCGACATTGCCAAAGTTAATCGTAATGCCTTGCACATGCAATTCTGGCGTGCCCAACAAGACCAGAAATGCGAGCCCGTCGTCAACATCGCGATTGGGCACACCGGTAGCAGGGTCAGAATCAATGATCACTTGTGTTTGGGTCATCTTACAGCCATCCTGTATTCAATTTTTGCAATTCAATTTACCAAGAGAAAAGCCAGCATGAAAAGCAGTTTTCAGTAAACATCCCTGCCAGGCAGCCAGTCTCAAAGCCGTGCACAGACCTGGGCCCATAAACCAGACCGCAACCCAGGGCGATTTTTGCGGCACGACCTCTGCTGGAAGGTACCCACTTAAAAACCAGATAAAGAGTAGTCAGCCAAGTACCCTGAATCTAATCTGCCCGGAACAATCAGCAACAACTGACTGCCATGTTCCCAATAGTGAATTTTTAGATACTCAAGAGTCAAAGGATTTTCCGCAAAATGTAACTTTTCAATGACAACAACATCAAAAGTATAGTACACACACAAAACAAACAGGAGCAATCACACATGGAAATGATCATAGACTTCCCCGGCGGTTCACGCGTAGACGCCCATTTTGGACAATTCACCGTAGCGACGGACCAACCCCCAGCGGCCAGCGCCCCGACACCCTTCGCCGTGTTTCTTTCATCGATCGGCACCTGCGCAGGCATCTATGTGCTTGGTTTTTGCCAACAGCGCGGCCTACCCACCGATGGTATCCGCATTGTCCAGCGCATCCACTCCAGCTTTACAGGCATGGTCGAAAAAATCGATCTGGAAATCCAGGTCCCTGAAAGCTTTCCAGAAAAATATCGCGATTCGCTTATCCGCTCAGCCGAACTGTGCGCAGTAAAAAAGCACCTGGAAAACCCGCCCAAGTTTGATGTCAGCACCAAGGTTGTTAAACCTGAATTAAGCTGAACTCACAATAATCAGATACCCGGACAAACCTGGGCCAGGATTGAGATGTGAGCGTGAAGTATCAATCCTGGCGTCTCGTCAGGCCGGGTATCTATTTTTTATTTGCGGCGTACTCAGCAGCCAGCCCGAGAAAAGCGTAAATAATGCCACCAGCCCAAGGATGATGCCCGAAGCCAGCCATGAACGCCCTTCAATGACGCGCTCTTGAATGATCCCGGACAAAGCAGCCAGCCAGATCAGCGCAGCAACGACCGATAAGAATTGCAGGATCGCCAGGCTCCAGCGTCTTTTAATTAAAAGGAGTAATGGCGCGCCCAAACAAAACAGAACAGGCAGTAAACCGGCGCTACGCAAAAAATGCGCAGCTATTAAAACGGCCGACAGAATCAGGGGGAAGATTCGAATTTTCAAAGATGCAACCTTTCAAGAGAATATGGGCGTATTTTGCCAAACACCCAGCCGATAGACTGTAATTTATGGCACAAACCACCCGGCCTTTATTGTACCTGGATGGCTTTGTCAGTTCCAATGGTACCGGTCCGCCACTTGCGCTTATCACGAGCCAGTAAGTCTTCTGCGGAGCGTGGGCCCCAGGTACCTGGTTTGTAAATCACCAGCTCCGGAGATTCGGGCTGCTCCCAACCCTGCAACACAGGGTCGATCAGCTTCCAGGACGCTTCAATCGCGTCTGAACGCGTAAAGAGAGACGCATCACCTTCAATGGCCTCCAATAACAGACGCTCATACGCATCTGGAAGTAATGCGCCATTAAACGAAGAGTGGTATAGAAAATCCATATCCACCGAGCGCATATCCTGATCGGAATCCGGTACCTTGGCTTCGAAGCGCAGGTGGATGCCTTCGTCCGGCTGGATCGAAAGGGAAAGGATATTTGGGGTGAAGTCAGCGTCCGATGGTAGGTGGAACATCAGGTGTGGTGGGCGCTGAAATTCGATAATGATCTCTGAAACCTTGCGCTTAAGAGCCTTGCCTGAGCGCAGATAGAACGGGACGCCCTTCCAGCGCCAGTTATCAATATATAACTTAAAAGCAGCGAAGGTCGGGGTTTGCGAACCGGGGCCGACACCAACAGCGTTACTATAACCACTATACTGCCCTCGCACAACATCGTTCAATGCCAGGGGTCGAATGCTATCCAGTACTTTTACTTTTTCATTACGAATGGAATCAGCATTGAAAGACGAGGGCGGCTCCATGGCTACCAACGCCAACAGCTGCAGAATATGGTTCTGGAACATATCACGCACCACACCGGCGCTGTCGTAATACCCGGCGCGATGACCCACGTCCAGGTCTTCAGCCACCGTGATCTGGATATTATCCACATAGCGCCGGTTCCAGACCGGTTCAAATATGGTATTCGCAAACCGGAAGAATAATACGTTTTGGGAGGTTTCCTTGCCCAGGTAGTGATCGATACGATAGATCTGGCTTTCATCAAAGACCACATGCAATGCATGATTAAGGTCCCGAGCAGAGGCCAGATCCACGCCAAAAGGTTTCTCGATGATAATACGCCGCCAGCCCTCCTGCTCATCCATTACCCTGGACATGTTGGCTGCACCCAGGTAACCGGCTACCGGCGCGTAATACTCTGGCGAAGTGGCCAGGTAATACAGTCGATTCGCAGGGCCATTTTCCAGCTTTTCTAAAAATTCTTTAAGGGCTGGAAAGTCTTCGCCATGATCAAGGTTGCCTTGAAAATAATGCAACTGCGCCGAGAATTTCTCCCAGATGGCCTCGTCAAAAGTTTCAGGACTGACCTGCGAAACGCCATCCCGCAAATAAGCGCGGAAGGTTTCATCGGTATATGGGCGACGCGCAAAACCGATGATATTCGCTGATGCGCTCAGCCGCTTTTTTTTGAAATTGTTATACAACGCCGGAATAAGCTTGCGCCAGGTCAGATCACCAGATGCACCAAAAATTACGATTGAGGCACTTTCTATGACTGATTCCATCAATCCACCTTCTTTACGGCGTGCCCGCCGAACTGATTGCGCATGGCGGCCAATATTTTGGCAGCAAAACTTTCGTTTTGGCGGCTGACAAAACGGGCCTGCAGTGAGAGCGTAATCACCGGCGCAGGTACATCTAAATCCATGGCTTCAAGCACCGTCCAACGACCTTCGCCGCTATCCGCCACCCAGCCCTTGATGTCACTTAACTCACTATCCTGATCAAGCGCGCGGGCAGTCAGATCAAGCAGCCAGGAACGCACCACACTGCCTTTTTGCCAGATATGGGCAATCTGCGCCAGATCAAGACCGAAATCCTTCTTGGCTTTCATAATCTCAAAACCCTCAGCATAGGATTGCATCAGACCATATTCGATGCCGTTGTGGACCATTTTTGTAAAATGACCGGCACCATGCGGCCCAACATGGCCCCAGCCTTCTTCTTTGCCGGGGGCCATGGTTTCGAAAACTGGACGGACTGTTTCAACAGCAGCAGCCTCGCCGCCGATCATCAGGCTATAGCCCTCTTTCAGGCCCCAGACACCTCCACTGGTACCCACATCCAGAAAACCAAGACCTTTTGGTGCCACTTCGGCTGCATGCCGGATAGAATCTTTATAATTCGAGTTTCCGCCGTCAATCAGGATATCCCCAGCAGACAAGCGTTCAGCCAGGGCCTGGATGGTATCGTCCGTGATCTGGCCAGAAGGCACCATCACCCAGACAACCCTGGGAACAGGAAGTTTTGATACCAGTTCATCCAGGGTACGCGCCCCAACTGCGCCAATTTTTTCGACGGCAGTGATGGCTGCCTCGCTGAGATCATAGGCTACCACGCGATGGCCACCATTCAGCAGGCGCGCGACCATATTGGCGCCCATTTTTCCGAGACCGATCATTCCGATATCCATAGTCTTCTCCTAAAATAATTTCAGTTTGGTTGACAAAAAAAACAAACAGCAGTGGACCTGCGCTTATCGTTGAAGTTCGAGCCCTTCGATACTATCTGGCAACAGGCTGGCGGCGGCTTCATCCACCAACCACCACAACCTGCCTTCATCTGGATGGATCCTTTGCGCCGGCAGCCGGAAAGGTTCCCGGCGTCCGGTGACCGTCGCGGATAAGGCCTGAGCCTTCTCGGCCCCGGCGGCCAGGAATACCACGTTGCGTGCAGCATTGATCACATCCGGGGTTAGACTCACCCGTTGAGCAGGACGATCCTGGTAGTTTGCGCTAACCGCCACGGTGGCCACGCCGCTTGTTTCCACCGAATCTGGAAACAGGGAGGCCGTATGTCCATCGGCACCCAGACCAAGTAGGACCAGGTCAAAACGCGGCCAAATCTTACCAGGCTCAGCAATTGTTTTCAATAAACGTGCATAGTCTTCAGCGGCAGGTATCGGGCCAAGCTCGCCCTTCACCCGGAAAATGTTTTCGACAGGCACGGGAACCTGCCCCAGCAACGCTTGGTATGCCTGGTGGTAACAGCTTTCAGCGTCATCCGCTGGGACGCAGCGTTCATCGCCCCAAAAAAAATACTGCTGGTCCCAGGGCAGCCCTGCACGATAGGGTGCCTGGGCCAACAAATGATAAAGCGCCACTGGCGTGCTTCCACCTGAAAGTGCAGTCAAAAACTTGCCACGCTGCTCAACAGCAGCGTGGGTTAGTTGGCTGAATAACTCGGCGGCAAAAATACTTAAAGAGCGACTGTCGGGGAAAATTTTTATGGTTATGGCTGACATAATATTAGACACATTGTATCTGATTATTTATTTTTAGACCTTGTTTTGTGTCTCAATTTCTTTGAACAAGATACGAAATTGCGGTTTTCACCAACCTGCGACGTTATAATCGGCAGACTTGCAGAAAACCATGACATCATCAACTTCCACCCAGCCCGCCGAAATTCAAAAACGTAACTACCGTTATGTGCAGATAGACGCCATCGGCGTCAGCATCTCCAACGTTGCGGCGCCCTTCCTGCCAGTTTTTCTAGCCCGCCTGGGTGCGAGTAATTTTCAGATTGGGTTGCTCTCATCCATGCCAGGGATGACCGGTCTAGTATTGGCCATCCTGGTGGGACGCTTCCTGCAAACCCGCCGCAACATAGTACCCTGGTTCAGTCTCTCGCGTTTATTGGTGATTGCCTGTTATGCCATCACCGGGCTGGTTACGCTGCTGCTGCCTAAAGAATATACAGTCATCAGCACGTTGGCCATCTGGGCTTTTGCGACTTTACCATCCACAGCCCTGGCTGTTGCGTTTTCAGTGGTTATGAACGCCGTTGCTGGGCCTGAAGGGCGCTACGCTTTGCTCAGCCGCCGTTGGGCAATTTTCGGATTGACCAGCGTAGTTTTTACCTTCGCCGTCACCCGCGTTATTGACCTGGTCTCTTTCCCGCTTAATTTTGCCCTTATGTTTCTGGGGCTTTCCCTGGGAGGCTTGATCAGCTTCGAGTTCTCCAGCCAAATTTCTCTACCCGACCAGGAGCCCGCCCCGCTGACTGCCGGAGTAAGCTTTTGGGACACGCTAAAAAGTTACTATAGCCTGATGCGCGGCGCGCCAGCCTTTGTCTCGTTTTCAAACAAACGCTTTGTGTATCTTTCTGCCCTGGCTCTGAGCGCTCCCATCATGCCGTTATTTTTTGTTCGCGAATTGGGGGCAACGAACAGTCAGATCGGCTCTATAAACATGACCATGACCTCGGTCATGCTGGTAGGTTATTTTTTTTGGCCCTGGGTCTCAAGAAAGTGGAGCGGACGCATCGTTTTACTGGCCACCAGCCTGGGAATGGTGTTGTACCCAGCTTTGACAGCTGCGTTTCCACATGTCGAATGGGTCTACCTATTTGCTGCCATCGCTGGTTTATTCCAATCTGGGCTTGATCTGGTATTTTTTGACGAGTTAATGAAAACCGTTCCACCCGAATACAGTGCTACTTTTATTTCGCTAGCCCAATCCATGCAATATCTATCAACAATTATTGCCCCCATGGCCGGGACCCTGCTGGCAGATTATATTGGCCTGAGCGGGACACTTTGGCTCAGCGCCGGTCTGCGTCTGGTCGGGTTCCTGTTATTCCTAAAACCGGACAAAAAGTAACCGAAAACAATCTCAGTAATAAAAAGTGGGCTGGAGCTTTTCAGCCCAACCCACTTTGTTTCGCTATTTGCCCATCCTGGCACGTTCTTCTGCAGCGACACTCTCGTCCAGCTTTTTGAACAAAGGCGCGGGCTGGTTCAACGGCTGGCCCGGTTTTAGCTGGCTTGGGTGCCAAAAACCCTCAACGGGGCGATTTTCAAGTGGTCTGTAACGCAAGGCCGTGTGCTCACCCAGCGAATCTTGCAGTGTCTCTACATATTGTTCGCCAAACAGGGGTTCATTGTAACCAAAGAAACCATGCAGCTTTTCGCAGCTAAAAGGTAAGATGGGCGCGAAGAGTATCTTGAGCGAATCGATCGCCTTCAAAGCAGTATAGACCGTCAACGCAGCAGCCTCGCGGTCAGTTTTGATGCTGGTCCAGGGAGCATTTGCATCAATGTAACGATTCACTTCCGTGGATAACCGCATGGCTTCGCTCAACGCAGCGCGCAGGTGAACACCATCCAGTTCTTTACCCACCGTGGAAAAACCATTCTCGATGGTAGCCAACAGGTTTAAATCAGCTTCGCGCAGGTTGGCGGGATCGATCTGCGGCACACATGCTTCCCAATTTTTATAACAAAACGAGAGCATGCGGTTGGCCAGGTTGCCCCAGGTGGCCACAAGCTGGTTGTTATTAAGCGCCACAAACTCGCTCCAATCCCAATCGCTATCCTTGCTTTCTGGCATGTTGACCGTCAGATAATAACGCAGAGCGTCTGGGTCATAGCGCGAGAGAAAGTCCAGCCCCCAAACGCCCCAGTGACGGGAACCACTGATCTTCTGCCCTTCCATATTCATAAATTGGTTGGCCGGCACATCATACGGCAGGGTTAGCTTGATACCTTTTTCGCCGTTAAATATTTCGACAAACTGATCTCCAACACCCATCAACTGGGCTGGCCATAAGGATGTATGGAAGAAAATATTATCCTTGCCAATAAAATGATAATGTTTGGCAGCCGGGTTCACCCACCAATCCTTCCAATCGCCGCCTGAAACCTGGCTCCACTCGATGGCAGCCGAAAGATATCCGATCACCGCTTCAAACCAGACATACAGGCATTTGCCTTCCCACCCTTCCACGGGAACCGGGATACCCCAGTCCAGGTCGCGGGTGATTGGACGCGGCTTAAGGCCTTCGGCTTCAATTTTCCCCAAGGATTCACCGATGACGGTATCACGCATGTGACTGGAGCGCTCGCGCAGAAAATTCTTAACATCCGGCTCCAGCTTGGAAAGATCGATATAAAAATGCTCTGTGTCACGCAGCTCAGGTGTGGAACCATCCACCTTGGAGCGCGGATCGATCAAACGAGCTGCCTCCAGCACATTGCCGCATTGGTCACACTGGTCAGAACGCGCTTCAGCATAACCGCAGACATAACAGGTGCCTTCCACAAAACGGTCGGGCAAGAATTTTCCCGCGGACGGAGAATACCACTGTGGTTCTACCCGTGTAAACAAAAACCCGTTCTTCTTGAGGGCCAGGAATATGCTCTGCGATACCTTAAAATGATTCTGGGTATGGGTAGATGTAAACATATCGTAAGTGATGCCAGCCTGTTTGAAGACATCCAGAAACCCAGCATGATATTTCTTGTAAACCGCTTCCACCGGAACCCCTTCCTTATCGGCGGCAATGGTGACCGGTGTTCCGTGCGAATCGGTACCACTTACCACCAGGACGTTATCCCCTTTCAGACGATGGTAGCGCGCAACAATATCCCCGGGCAAATGGGATCCTGTAATATTTCCGACATGGATCTCCGCATTTGCATAAGGCCAGGCAATGGCAATCAAGATGTTTTCAGGCATAACAATCTCCGTTTGTGCGTTGGCAGTGACAGGTCTGTTAGTTTATCAACTGCCAATAAGTAGCGTGGAATATTAGTCCATTAAAGAAAAATGCTGGCTTACGCCAGCAGCATTGGTCAGACGGCGTGAACCGCCCTGCAGTTCATCTGGCGGTGAACTGCAAGTATTGCCGCGACATCGACATCGACCTGAATAATCTAACCATAATAATATTTTACTACAAGCTGGCTGGATTTTTGCGACTCACTTAATAGGTTTATCATATTCTGGATGCAGCCTATCAATCGTTGAGACCGTCTCAGCCTCGCATAACAGGCATAAGTACCCAGGCATTGATCCATTTCCGGTCATCTTTTTCCACATAAAACCCCAATAATTACCACCAAGAGGTGTCAAAAGTTGAAACACCCCCGGTATTTTTGATAATGATGGGATTGTTACAAATAATCCTTCAGCTGTCGCGATCTGCGTGGGTGGCGCAAGCGGCGCAATGCTTTACCCTCGATTTGCCGGATGCGCTCGCGGGTCAGTCCGAATTTTTGGCCAACTTCTTCAAGCGTGTAAACGGTTCCATCACTGAGGCCAAAACGCATTTGAATAATGCGAGCTTCCCTGGGCGAAAGTGTGGAGAGCACTTCGCCCAGTTTGTCCTTGAGCATTGATTGGTAAGCGCTCTGAAGCGGCGTGGGGCTGAATTCATCTTCTATAAAAGTACCCAACTCTGATTCTTCATCATCGCCAACCGGAGATTCCAGAGAAAGCGGCAGCCACGAGACCTTTAATATCCACTGAACCTTTTTCACAGTCAGGTGCAATTCGCCGGCCAGCTCATCTGTAGTCGGAACTCGCCCTAATTTTTGCTCCAATTCATGATTCGTTTTATAGACCTGGCGGATTCGATCAGCCATATGAACAGGCAGCCGGATGGTGCGCGAAAAATCAGCGATCGAGCGTGTAATTGTCTGCCGTATCCACCAGGTGGCATAGGTTGAAAACCTAAAACCACGCTTGTAATCATATTTCCCAACTGCCTTCATTAAACCAAGGTTCCCTTCCTGGATCAAATCCAAAAGGGCTATGCCGTGTCCGATGTACCGCTTTGCAATACTCACAACCAGGCGAGTATTGGCCTTGATAAGATGATCGCGAGCATCCTGCCCCGAAGCCACCATCAACTCCAACTCACCACGGCGTGCTGCTGTCAGTTTGGGCTGTTGTAATTCTCGAATGGCGTCATTCCCAGCCTCGATACGTTTAGCAATCTCAAGCTCTTGTTCCTGGCTTAGGAGCGGCACGCGTGCCATATCTTTGAGATATAGACCGACGGTGTCTTCTGTGATGATTGATTCTACGGGATTCGCCCAGGATTCATACAGCGTATCCTGAACCAGGTTTTCAACAGCTGGAGATTCATACTCCCCGTCTGGATCTAAAATATCAACCCCCCGACGGCGAAGTACGGTCATGATGACTGACATACGCTCAGAATCAAAATCCGGAGCGAATTCGATTAAATCATCGGTGGTTAGATATCCTTGCACGCCGGCTTTCTCGAGCAAGATGTTGAGGACTTCGTTGCGATGATTATGTCCAGAAAATACCACGCCTGGCGCTCCTGTATTCCCAGTGTTTAATTTTGGGGAAACCTACTTCGGCTCTTCATCATCATGGGGTTTAGAAAGCAAATCTTTAAGTGCCAAAAATGGTGAATCGATTTCCGGTCGATGACCACAATCATCTTCATTCAAGTTTTGGCCACACTCAGTACACAAACCCCTGCAATCTTCACGGCAAAGTGGCTTAATGGGTAATTCCAAGATCGCAAACTCACGCACAAGTGGCTGCAAATCGAGATAAGCATCATCAGGCACCATGAGACCCGATTCGGTCATATTTTCTTCTTTGAATGCGAATAATTCGGTAAATTCCCACTGAAGATGCTGCTCATAATTCGAAAGACAGCGCACACATTCAAGGGCGGTTTTCCCACCAAAATTCCCCTGCACAATCAGGCCTTGCGGTGTGCGTCCAACATTGATCACACCTTCAACTTCGGCGATTTCAAGGTCTTCGTCAATAAATATGGGAAAGTAAAAATCAAAATCTCGGTTATACCCAATCGGCGAATTGACTATGAAACCAACATTAAACCGTAGGGGTTTTTTAGGATTTGCCACCTTGATCACTTTTTTAAATAGATTTTTTGTTTCTTATTCAAATCACGCTTATTTTAGCACGGGCGAATCGTCAAGTCAATAAGGCTTTTCGCATAATTAATATCTTTGCACTTCGCCAGGTTTATTTGCAATGCTGAGAAACGCTAATCAGGCTGATATCGCAACTAAAAGAGGATGTCCAACAATCTGTAGTACCAGCCAGCCAGTGGCATATACCAGGGATTTCCGATATAAAACGGGAACGGTCGAAAGGGCAACCCGGCAAGCGGGTTTTCCACCGCTTGTCCCAGCATCTGCTGGGCTGTTATTTTCCCGAGATGAGTTGCAAAAGCCACACCATGGCCAGCAAACCCCAGGCTGTAATCGATCCCGTCCAGCTTTCCCGTATGCGGCATGCTGTCAACAGCGAAATCCAAAGAACCTCCCCAGACATACTCCACAGGGGTATCCTTCAATTGAGGAAAAACATCCACGAGTGCCTTGCGCAAAATTGGTGCGCTATCGCGGATGGAACTGTCGGTTTCTGGTCTGAAGACTGCCCGACCTCCAAATAACATGCGTTGGTCAGGAGTTAGCCGGAAATAATACAGGTAATGCTTCGAGTCAAAGATCATGCGGTTGTGCGGGCTAACATCCCTGGCAAGCGCATCTGACAATGGCGCAGTTGTGATTATGTAGGAACCGATTGGGGCAATCCGCTTCTGCAGGGATGGCAGCGCCGGGCCGCTATACCCACTTGTGCCAACAAATACCTTCTCTGCCACCAATTGGCCGCGGGTTGTATGAATAGTAAATTTAGCGGCCTGGGATTCGACTTTCAACACGCGGGTGTGCTCATACAGTTTGGCTCCGACTCGTTCAGCCGCGCCCGCCAACCCCATGACGAACTGCGCCGGGTTCAGGCCCGCACTGAGTTGATCCACGATGCCCCCATGATAGCACTCCGAACCGATTTCGTTATGCTGTTCAGCACGCTGCACAATACTGATGTGGTGTCCAAATTCTTTTTCCATCAGCTCAGCTGAGCGGGCATAACTTTCAAAATGTGCAGGTTTCCAGGCTGCTTCAAAATGACCGCAGCGCGAAAAAGCACATTCAATATTTTCGGTTTTGATAATTTGTTCAACAGAATCGATGGATGCGAGTGAGAGCTCAAACAACCGCCGGGCACGCTCACGACCATATTGGCGAATTAGCGTTTCAACACCCAGCTTCATCCCAGTCAGAACCATCCCCCCGTTTCGGCTAGATGCTCCCCAACCGATTGTCTCGGCTTCCAGCACTGCCACAGATACGCCCGCTTTCGCCAGGGTCAGAGCTGCAGAAAGCCCGCTGAATCCAGCGCCGATCACGACCACTTCAACACTGGCAGGCAATGGGTGCACCGGAAACGCCGCTTGTTTGACAGTAGTCAACCAATAATTGGATTCGCGCAACATAGTTACCTGATAAACATTAACCGAGGAGGTCAGGAGATATTATTTTGGCAGTCACCCGGCAAAAGCCAGGCAGGTGGGTAATCTTGATATGTTAAGAATTCCGGTCAACGATATATCGCGCCAGGCCAGCCAACGATTCATACTCAGGTGAATCCTGGTAAGGCTGGATCGCTTCCAAGCCTTTTTCGACGTGCTCAATCGCCTCGTCAATCGCATAGCGGATGGAATTACTGGTCTGGATTGACTTGACCAGGGCTTCCATCTTTTCAGTATTCCCCCAGCCGCCATCTGCCAGCAGTTTGACTTCGGCATTATCCGGATGGCTCTCGGCATAATAAATGGCCGGGAGGGTCACCAATCCGTTCAGCAGGTCCGAGCCAACCGGTTTGCCGATCGTAGCCTGTTCACCCGTAAAATCAAGAACGTCATCCATGATCTGAAAAGCCATGCCCACTTCGTAACCGTAGGTTTTCATGGCTGAGCGCGCATCCTCATCATCGGTGCCTATCATCGTTGCGGCCAGCGCACTCATTTCAAAGAGTGAGGCGGTCTTGGCATAGATGCGAGTGTAATAGTTCTTACGTTCAATAATGCCCTTGGCAGCAAACATCTGAGTCAATTCGCCGTTCACAATAACAGTCAAAGTTTCGGCAAACAATTTCATCAGGGGCAGGTAATCTGTCTCCGCCGACAATTTGGCGGCACGACCAAATAGAAAGTCACCGGTCAAAACCGTCGCCGCCGGAGACCAGCGCGCGTTAAGGGTTGGGATGCCCCTGCGCAGCAAGGAACCATCGATCAGGTCATCATGAACAAGCGTGGCTGTATGCAGCATTTCAACGGCTGCTCCCAGCGTTACCAGCTTGTCATGCGGGGCATCGAATAAATTACCTGCCAGAAAAACGATCGTTGGGCGCACGCGTTTGCCGCCCGCCATCAATAGATGCTCCAAGGCAGCTCGCAGATCGGGATGATGATCATTCCCTGCCTGCGCACGCATCAAATGTTCAACTTCCCTGATGCCATCTTGTACCGGTGTGATAAACGGTGTGCTCAAAAATCAACCTCCCCAGGAAAAAAGCCGCGCCGCATTTGCACTCGTAAGCGCCGCGATCTCCTCCGGGTCTTTGTTATGGATTTCTGCAATTTTATCAGTAATATGACGGACAAATGCAGGTTCGTTACGAAGCCCCCGTTTTGGGACGGGGGCGAGAAATGGCGAGTCTGTTTCGATCAACATCCGCTCAAGTGGAAGTGATTTTACCACTTCACGCTTTGCTTCTGCGTTCTTGTACGTCACAGGACCGGTAATTCCAATATAGAAATTCAGGTCAATCGCTTTTTGCGCGTTTATCAAACTTCCACTATATGAGTGTAACACACCCGCAGCACTTGCCAGCGGATTGTTTTCCATGCGTAAAACCTGCTGCCACTCCGTCAGAATATCGATCAGGTCCCGGGCACATTCGCCATCCTGAGCATCAGCCTGTTCTCGCAAGTGCAGCAGCACCGGCAGTTGCAATTCGGCTGCCAGACTGAGCTGCTCGCGCAACACAGCACGTTGGTGATCACGAGGTGCCTGATTCCAATAATAATCCAGGCCAATTTCGCCAATGGCAACAATTTTTGATAAAACGGGCATGCCGGCATCTGACAGCTTTGCTGCTTGGTAGAGCTGCCTGAGTTCTGCCTTGGTGTTTTTATCCCAGGTCAATGAATCGTTCGGGTGAACCCCGATGGCTGCGAACAAGCTGGGGTGGGTTCTGGCGAGGAGCCCAATTTTTTTACTGGAAACCAGGTCCAAACCAGGGATCAATATCCGGTTAATCCCTGCATCCCAGGCCCGCTCGAGCACCTCAGCGCGATCGATGTCAAATTTCTCAAGATCCAGATGGCAGTGGGTATCGGTAAGGTGATGCGTGAGAGATGTCAAGTGATTGAGTTTCAGATGTCGGACAACAGGGTTCAGTCATTCCAAAAACTGGCGGTTGAACCCTGCTGTTGATCAATTATTCCAGCCCGGCAACCTTCAAACCATCCTGGAGGATCGCCTGAACTTTATCGCCGTGACGTGTTTCACAGTAAACTCGCAAGATCGGTTCTGTGCCGCTAAAACGAATTAGCAACCAGCCACCATCTTCGAGCCTGAATTGGAAACCATCGATGGTGACCAGCTTGGTTACTTTCAAGCCGCCAATAGTGACAGGCTTGGCATCGAGGATGGTTTGTTCGCGGTCTTTTCGATCTCCACTAAAAGCGCTGTCGATACGGTCATAGAAAAATTCTCCACCGACCTTGTCAAACAGTATTTTCAACAGCTCAGTTGGTTTCTTGCCAGTCCGCACCATAAAATCAAGCATGAATAAACCAGCCAGGATGCCGTCGCGCTCGGGCACGTTGCCACGGAAAGCATAACCACCGCTCTCTTCACCACCGATCAAGGCATCGGTCTCGGTCATCTTGGGCGCCACATATTTGAAGCCCACGCCTGTCTCGTGCACGGGCACACCGTAAAGTTCGCCCAGAATATTCAACATTCCGGTGGTAGAAAGGGTCTTGACAATATCCCCACGCTGTCCGCGCAGTTCAAGCAGGTAATAAGCCAGCAGGCCATAGACGCGCAACTGATTGATAAATTCGCCGTTTTCATCACCCACACCCAACCGGTCGGCATCGCCATCGGTAATAAGCAGAATATCAGCGTTATTTTCGACCGTGGCCCGCAAGCCGGGATTGATGTTTGGTGGGATGGGCTCCGGACGTTTCATTTCAGGGAATGACGGGTTGCGTTGATTGTGAATTTCAATCACGCGGGTTTTACCGCCATCCAGAAAACGGGGGAACCAGCCAGCGCCGTTACCCCACATGGTGTCCACCATCACGGTCAGTCCGGCGTCTTTGATCGGCTGCAGGTCGATCAAATTCTGGATATGCGCGATGTAAGCCGGGGCGGGATCAAATTTAACAATCAGACCTTCTTTTTCCGCCTGGGCATAGGGCATTCGCTTGACGTCTTCAAGCGAATCAGGGATTCCGGCTTCGATTTGGAGCAGACCTTGCGGATCAATAGCGCCACCAGTTTCGTTGCGGACTTTAAAACCATTATCACTGGGTGGATTGTGGCTGGCGGTAATGTTAATGGCACCGCAGGCCTGTTTGTTTACCACCGAAAAAGCAATCACGGGGGTTGGAGTGGCGCCATCGGTCAGGAAGACCTTTAGCCCGTTTCCCGCTAACACTTCAGCAGCAGCAGCCGCGAAATGTTCCGAAGCGAAACGTTTGTCGTGGCCAATGACCACCGGCTGGCCCGCCTTACCCTGCGCGAGCATGTAAGATGCAAAGCCTTGAGCAGCCCTGCGCAAATTCTCGAAGGTGTAATCATCGGCGATCACACCACGCCAACCATCTGTTCCAAACTTGATTTTAAATGTCATAGGTATACTCCCATTTATTTGATGACGCCGGCATTATATCAGAATAAGAAATGGAAAGAAATCGCTTGCTAAAAAAAGCCTGATATTCTGAATAAACTCATTCAAACCAGGCCATGACAAGCCATCCACGTGTTATATTAGCGCCAATGATGAATAAAACACCTGCGGCAAGAAGAAATATTTTTGTGAAGTTTTCGCACTTAACGATCCGCGGAACCCGTGATCAACATGGCATCAATCCATATCCACTGTCACGTTATAACCAGATAAATAGGAGTTTTTGCCATGAATGAGCATATTGCTGAACAAAAGGATCAAATTCGCAAACTTTGCCGGCAGCGCCGCCAGGCACTTGGGGAGCCTTTTCGCAGGCAGGCCAGCCTGGATATTTGCAATCACATCGCAGATTGGGCCATTTTTCAGAACGCCCATATCATTTTGTCTTATATGCCAATCAAAGCGGAGGTGGATTTGCGCCCTCTGCTGGAAAGCTACCCAGATAAGCATTGGGTATTGCCGCGTATCGCGACAGATACAGGCCAACACTGCCTGAGTTTTCATACATACGATCCGGAGAGGCTGGAGCGCCATCCATTTGGCATGGATGAACCCGCCGCCAGTCTGGCAAGCATTCCGGCTGCGGAAATCCAACTGGCACTGGTGCCTGGGCTGGCTTATGACCGGCATGGCTGGCGCCTGGGCTATGGTGGCGGTTACTACGACCGCTTTTTGGCAGACTTCCCCGGGACGAGCCTGGGCATCGCCTTTGATGCGCTCATACTTGATAGCCTGCCAGTGAGTGAGTACGATATTCCGATGGGCTGGATGGTATCAGAAAGAGGATGCGCACCTGCCCTGTGTAGTGATGCACCAGTCATTTGAGCATGTCTAATTAAACATTTACTCTGTGAACTGGCGATAGTTAATCACGGTACACAAGGTCAGGTCTTGTGATCACATCCATTGCATAAAAATGAACAGAAATCGGTAGTTTGCTCCGCAGGTGGTGATATGGCGGACAGGGTTACAGCGGGTCAGGCAGTTATCCCAGAAAAAGACGCTTAATCACACAACGTAACACTCACCGAGGCGGTCAATTTTGAAAGCCCGGCCGAATTATGGGCCTGAATAAGGTAAGTATATACATAAGGAGTTTTTGATCCGGGCGTATCATGATCGATATAAATGCCGCCATAAACTGAGGCAATATTCTTTCCATTTCGATAAACAAAAAAACCTGTTCCGTTCGAAGTCGGTGCCCATTCAACTACAATGGCACCCTGCCGGTTAACTCCACAGACACCCTTGCTTGAAATAGCACTGGTGGGCCCAAGCGGTAATGGTGGTGCTACTGAAATTAAAAAATTAGTAACATCGCCAATATCCTTCACGCTGGCCTTCGGGACCCAACATGTAAAACTTTTATTCGGGGTTTGAGTCAACACAATCAACCACTCACCATCTTCGCTGCGGCTTTGAACTTTGGAGGTTTGCCCCGCTTCAAAGGTGACCACCCTGTAGTAATTGGCATCCGGCCCCATGCGGCAAACCACTTTTTCTAAAAAAGTGACTTCTGGGAAAAGTGTCACCGTTGGAATGGGTGGGAGTGTGGGTTCTGGCATGTCAGTGGGCGGAACCGGCGATGCAGTGGCAGTCAGCGGCAATGGGGTGGCGGTAGCGATGGCTTCAGTTGCGGGCAATGACGTTACAGCCAGAACGGCAGGTTTTTGGGCACTACAAGCCGAGGCAGTGATGGCGATTAACGCCAGAATAATAATTATTTTTCTCATAGGTTTCCTTCCAACTTCGTATTGACGATCACTCTTTAAAAATCATTCTATCAACAAAGTGTGCAGAAATTGTATAGACTTAGGCGACAGACAACTCAACCACCAATTCCCCTAACCTGCGCACAGCACGCTCGATGGGATAGGTCCAGGCCGCAGCATTCAATCGAATAAAGTTGGAGAACTGGTTGGTGGGTGAGAATAAATAACCGGGGGTAATCGTAATGTTGTTTTTCAAGGCCAGCGCATATAGCTCAAGAGAATCGACCGTTTCAGGCAGCTGCACCCATAGCACAAAACCACCGGAAGGTCGCGTTACACGTGTGCCGGATGGAAAGGCACGGGTGACAGCCTGAGAAAGCAAAGCCACATTGCTGGCGTACTCGCGCCTGATCCGCCGAAGTTGGTGATCATAACCACCACTCTCCAGGAATTGCGCAATCGCCATTTGTGAGAGCCGGGCAGTGGCTACGCTGGTCGTAAATTTCAGCCATTCAATTTTGCTTTTAAACCGCCCCGGCGCAACCCAACCCACCCTTAATGTAGGGCTGATGTCTTTCGAGAAAGATGAACACAACATTACCAGGCCTTTCTGATCAAAGGCACTTGTTACCATTGGGCGCTTCTCGGTAAAGTAAATTTCTCCAGAGACGTCATTATCAATCAAGGGGATATCATAACGTGCCAGAAGATCAACAAGATCCTTCTTTTTTTCATCAGGCATGCAACTGCCCAATGGATTATTGAAATTTGAAATGGTCAGAACTGCCTTGATGGGGTTATGCTCAATCGCAAACTGCAGCGCTCCCAGGCTGATACCCTCGCGGGGGTTGGTGGGTATTTCAAGTGCGCGCAAGCCATGGACTTCCAGGAGCTGCAATGTTCCGAAATACATGGGGGACTCAATCGCCACAATATCGCCAGGATTGCAGACAGCGTACAAACAAAGATGAATGCCATCCACGCCACCTGAAGTTATCACAATATCATTGGGCGAAAATTGGCAACCGCTCTGCACCGCGCGCCTGGCAATCTGCACTCGCAATTCCTCCAGCCCAGGTGGCAGCTCGTAACGGTGTGTCCCCGGGTTGGCGCTGCGTGCCAGGTTGGCCAAAATTCGATTGATGCGTTCAGTTGGCAGCAGCTCCAGGTTAGGCATGGCAGCGCCCAACTGAACCAGGTTGGAATTAAGTGAATCGCGCATGGCCATCATCATCAAATCATGCAAGTTGACATGACTTGGATCCAACCCCGGCGAGGAGATCTCCGGCTCTGGTAGATCATCTTCCCTGGCCACACGCACATAATATCCAGATTGGGGACGGGCTTCGATTAGACCGCGATTTTCCAACTGGAGATAAGCCTGAAGCACGGAACTGACACTGGCTCCCTGCTGTTTACTCATCTGCCGCACAGAAGGGATGCGTTCACCAGGTCGGTAAGTGCCCTGGTCGATCAGTTTGATAACATTATTCGCGATTTGCTCATACCGAAAGATTTCATTTTTAGGTGACGTTTTTTGGGCGCTCATTGCAGCTCCGATCAAAACATGGATACAGTTACGATCAAACTCGACCAGCACAGTTTAGTATATCACTAACTGTTACGATCACAATACCATCTTACTGCATCTGTACTTATTTTCGATTTAGTAGATAATAGTAGTAAGTAAGCCACATAATCGTATAGGAGATTACCATGAACCAGACCATCCAAAACACCAAAAACACTTCTCTGCAACTTCATTGCCAGGACTTTCTCCAGGCGCAAAAAATTGACGCTGGTACAACTGTGCTTTGTGAAAAAGGCATTCTCTGGCTGACAAAGTCCGATGATTACACAGATTACATGCTCAAACCCGGCGACAAATTGGTTGTCAATAAACAAAGCAATATTCTGATTGAAGCACTATCCGATGCACGCGTAAGCATCCAGCATAACAATTAAAACTACCACCTGGCAAATACAATTACGGCTGAAGACCAAAAAGAAGGTCGGAACCTGGATTTTTCAAAAATTCAGGTTCCGACCTTCTCGCTTTCATAAATAACCGGGCTGGAGCTTTACCCAGATCGCTTATTAACCCAGGTTTGCCTCAAATGCAGCCACATCGTCATAATAGCGTCTGACTTGTTCCACCTGGATATCAGGGTTGGTATAGATCTCTGCGCGCGGGTGATCGATCAAGTCGATCATGGCTGCGACTACTTCTTCAACCGTTTGTGCCATCGGCGCAGGCCCGGAACCAGCAGGCGCGTGTAGTGCATTCGCGGCAAATTCGGTCTGAACTGCGCCTGGCATAACCAGCGAAACCTGAATCCCAGGGTATTCTACGCGCAGATCCATACGCAGGTTGGCTGTCAGCGCATTCAGGGCACTCTTGGAAGCATTGTAGGCAGAGCGCGAGGCGACTAACGGAATTCGTCCCAGCATGGAAGAAACATTCATCAGGTGACCCTGCCCACGTTCCTTGAAGTGTGGCAAGATCGCCTGCATGCCATAAAGGGCTGATTTCACATTAACTGTCATCATTTCATCGATATCTTCATCGGTCAGATCAAGAACATTCCGGGTGATACCCCGGCCGGCATTGTTAATCCAGACATCCACATGATCAAAGGTCCGCAGCGCCTCGTCCCGCAGACGGTTGACATCCTGGCGACGGGTAACATCGGTTGTAAAAGGAAAGGTATCGCGTCCACAAGAACGAGCCAGCTGGCTCAGCTCCTTGGCGCGCCGGGCTGCGAGCATTAAATGGTCTCCACGCGCAGCCAGCTGCCTGGCCAGAACTGCCCCAATACCGGCGCTCGCGCCAGTGATCACGATCACTTTGCTCATATTTTTCTCCTATAACGAATTCCAAAAATCATGGCACGCGGCTTATGCCACGAGAATGAGTCTGCAGACTCTGACTATTTTCAGAGTCAATCCACGCGGCCTCTGCCCAGGCGAACATTCACGCCGCCATTAATCATGCTGAAGTTGGTATCCAGCTTCAAACCGGTGTGACCCAAGAGCACCAGATCACTGGATAAAATGGCTACATTCCAACCGCGGCAGTGAGCACGTAAAACATTGCCCAACTGTGCATAAAGGTTGCGCAGATCTCTACCTTCGCTGATCCGCATTCCATAAGGTGGATTAGTTACCACCCAACCTGGGCCCGTGGGTGGCGTAATGGCCGAAACAGCCTGACAGGCAAAGTGGATGGCTTGTTCCACCCCGGCGCGAGCCGCATTTTGCTTGGACATGACCATTGCACCGGCATCCCGGTCGGATGCAAAAATAGGCAGCTGCGCCACCTGCGGCGGATGATGTTCGGCCAGGATGGCCTGCCAGCGGCTTTCAGTGTAGCCCGGCCAATCCATAAATGCAAATCGGCGGTTGATACCAGGGGGAATGCCAGCAGAGATCAGGGCCGCCTCAATCGGAATGGTACCGGAGCCGCAGAATGGATCCATCAAAGGTGAACGTCCATCCCAGCCGGAGGCCAATAACATAGCGGCCGCCAATGTTTCACGCAGCGGGGCTTTGGCGACTGCCTGGCGATAGCCACGCCTGTGCAGCAGTTCTCCGGATGAATCCATGCTGACAATTACCTGGTCTGCCACCACGCGCACAACGATCAACTGCGATGTCTGGGTACCAGCATGGTTTTCGGTGCTGACGGCTTCATCCGCAGAGGCTTTTAGCATCGGCGACTCTTGGCCGAGGCGGTCATAGATCGCCCCGGCGATTCGCTCGGCAACAGCATCCGTGTGGATCAATTTTGACTTATGGCAGGTTACACGAATATCAACCGGCTGCCCGGGCCGTATGAAACGTTCCCATGGCAGGCGGCTAGCCTTTTCACGCAGCTCGCTAAAGGCGGTCGCATAAAAGAATTGGCCCACCCGGGCAAGGATACGGCTGGCCGTACGCAAATGCAGGTTGGCGCGATACAATCCATCTTCATCGGATTTAAATGATACACCACCGGGTTCGATGGTCGGAATAATATCCAGCCGACTCAGCTCTTGCGCAGCAAGCTGATCCAGTCCGGGGGAGGTAACAACAAAGTAGGTGCTCATGCCTGAGTATTATAGTGTAGAAAGCACAGGTATAATCGAGGGATATGCAGATCCACAAAGGTGACTTATGAACAAGGTTTATTTGGACTACGCTGCCACGACCCCGCTGGACCCGCGCATCCTGGATGTTATGCTGCCTTACTTTAGCGAAAAGTTTGGAAACCCTTCATCCATCCATCGCTATGGACAGCAATCCGAGGCAGCGATTGAGACCGCCCGAGAAACAGTGGCAGCCGTATTAAACTGCGAACCCAACGAAGTGATCTTCACTTCCTGTGGTTCCGAATCTGACAACCTGGCATTACGCGGGGCGGCGCTTTCCATGCGCGAAAAGAAAGGCGCAAAGTGGATCATCACATCCAGGGCAGAGCACCATGCCGTCAGCAAAACCGCCGAACAGCTTGAGAAATATTACGGCTTCCAGACCGAATGGCTGCAGCCGGATCAAGACGGAATCATCACAGCCATCTCGGTCGAAAATGCCATTTCTGAGCAGACTGCGCTGGTCTCCGTCATGTATGCCAATAACGAGATCGGCAGCATAAACCCGATCCGGGAAATTGCCGATATCTGCCACAGGCGTGATGTTTATTTTCATACAGATGCGGTCCAGGCAGCGGCCTACCTACCGATCGATGTTACCGAACTCAATGTCGATTTGCTTTCGCTGGGCGGGCATAAATTTTATGGGCCCAAAGGCGTGGGGGCGTTGTATGTTCGCAAAGGCACCCGGATTGTGCCATCACAGACTGGGGGTGGACAGGAATTTGGCCTACGCGCCGGAACCCAGAATGTCCCCTATATTGTCGGTTTTGCTGAGGCACTGCGCCTGACCGCTCAGGAGCGTGATGAACGCATGGCACATGTCCGGCCTTTACGTGACCGGTTGGTCGGCAGGGTGCTCGAAGAAATTCCTGACTCGCGCCTGACAGGCCACCCAGAAAAACGCCTGCCCCAGCACGCCAGCTTCGTATTTAAGGATGTAGACGGCAACCTACTGCTGACCATGCTCGACGCGGCCGGCTTTGCATGCTCATCTGGCTCAGCCTGTAAAACAGGCAACCCAGAACCAAGCGAAGTCATGTCAGCGATCGGTCTGACACGCGATTGGGGGCTCGGTTCACTGCGCATCACGCTGGGAACATCCACGAGCCTCGCCCAAATCGACGCTTTATTAGAAACGCTGCCTTCCTTGGTCCAGCAAACCCGCACCCTGACCCGGAGTTAGATTGGACCAGAAACACCAAACACTTGATGCCAAGACGGAAGCACGGTCAACCACCAGTTTTGCACGCCAACCAGTGATGCCCCTGCTAAAAACCCGGCTTGTAAAAGCCAGCCTGCGCGATCTTCAGCGCGAAGTTCCTTACCAAGCATCCCTGAGACAACCAAACGGAAGCATTCTTGCCGAGGTCCTGACAGCAGTGGTCGACAGCGCCGGCGGATGCGCAGCCTATACACGTATGCCAGCCAACCGAGAGGTTTTGAGTATTGATTTCAAGATTATTTCTTTCTCCCCGGCTCTCGGGCAGAAAATTAACGGAACTAACTGCCGTCGTGCAGGCAACAATCATGAGTATGGAAAAACGAAATGACTAAAGTTGTTATTGCCATGTCTGGCGGAGTTGATAGTTCAGTAGCTGCGGTATTGCTTAAACAGCAAGGTTACGAAGTAACCGGTATGATGCTGCGGCTTTGGAGTGAACCGGGCAAGCAGGATTCAAATCGCTGCTGCACCCCAGACTCGATGGCACAAGCCCGACGCGTGGCCGCCAGGCTGGAGATCCCTTTTTATGTGATCGACGCGAAGGAAATATTCCACAAGACGGTTGTGGAATATTTCCTGGATGGCTATGCCAATGGGCAAACACCCAATCCCTGCCTGGCCTGCAATCGCCAGATCCGCTGGGAATTTTTACTCAACCATGCACTGGCCCTCGGGGCAGACTACATGTCGACCGGTCACTACGTACGCAAACAGGTGGCAGCAGATGGGCGTCAAATCTTATTAAAAGGATGCGATCCTGGCAAGGACCAATCCTATGTGCTGCATGTTCTAACTCAGGAAAAACTGGCCAGGGCTTTATTCCCTGTCGGAGATTACACCAAACCAGAAATTCGTGCGATCGCTGAATCTTACGGTCTTTCAGTCGCAAAACGCCCAGACAGCCAGGATTTGTGCTTTTTGGCAGGCGATGACTATCGCGGCTTTCTTCAGCGGAACGGGTCGCAAATGCTGGTAGATGGAAACATCGTTGACCGCAGCGGTAAGGTGCTGGGGCGGCATAGTGGGCTGCCGAATTACACCATCGGACAGCGGAAAGGCCTGGGGTTGACCTCAGCGGAACCACTTTTTGTGCTCGAAAAGCAAGCTGATACCAACACGCTAATCGTGGGCACAAGCAGCGAGCTGGGTACCAGCGAGTTAATCGCCGTTAACCTGAACTGGACCAGCGGGATTGTGCCAGGTGAAAGTTTTCGAGCCTTCGTCAAAACACGCTATACCGCAACCCCGGCGCTGGCTGATGTAACCCCGCTCGCCAATGCTTCACAGGCGCTTGTACACTTCGATGCACCTCAACGCGATCTTACCCCCGGACAGGCGGCCGTTTTCTACGACGGTGACGTGGTCATGGGGGGTGGAATAATTATTAAATCCAAATAGGAGCTCTTATGCATTTACCAACCATTATCCTCGGTATCGTGCTATCCACCCTGCTTGGTGGGCTATACCATCTTATTCGTGGCGGATCGATAGGAAAAATATGGCTCAATCTTATTCTTGCCTGGGCTGGTTTCTGGCTGGGCGACACCCTGGCCTTCTTCACCGGCTGGTCTTTCATAACAATCGGCGTGTTGAACGCTGGAACAGGCTTACTCGTCGGCCTTTCTTTTTTAGTTATCGGCGACATCATCAGCCAGATGGTCAACCAGGATAAGCAAAGCTGAAAACCAGATTATTTGAAATTCCAACAAACATTTTTTAGGGATGGTCCTGCAGGATCCTGCGGGACCATTTGCTCACTTTCGCAAAGCAAATCAAACCAACCGGCACGAAGAAATCTCGATCGTCAAAGAAGTTCGTTTAAACGCCATCTGGAACACCAGCTTTTATCAAATTTTGATATTTACTCACGAGTGTCACAGGTTTTGCATCTCGGTATGCTGATTTTTCTGCACGGAACACTGCGTGTGCTAATCAATGGTGCCCCCTGCACGTGGATTTTTGAAGCGAAAAGCACGCTCCCAAAATCCACAAAACCATCTTTTCCGTTTCGGAGAATCAACTCTATCCAGCGTGGCGGACCTGGTGTAGTAAAACGGCGGATGAATGGAGCACTGCCGGATAGATGAGAATTATATTTTTTGGGGAAAGTCCATCGATTGGCAACCAGCTACTGGACACGAGTGTGATAGATAAGATCTAAGCCTGGGTACCATGTGCAATTATGAGTTTTGGAATATGCGAGCTGTACCGCTGAAGATCTTTGGGATGAGAAAAACGCTGATATTTTGCGCAAGCTAAGACAACCGGGGGGCTCTGGTCTTCGTGGTAAGATTAGTCAACGCTTACGATTAAATGGTAACGAAAGGAAATCATATGTCACCACGCATTGAATCTCTGCTTTCCGCGCGCCTGTTCATTTTTCCCCAACTGGTGGGCGATTCGATTTATTTCTTGAGCAATCTTTCAGGACATCTCAGTCTATATTGTATGAACTATGGTGGCAGCGTACCGGAGCCCATGCTGCCGCCCAATATTGCGCTGCAAAACCCAGATCTGATGGACGGATTTGCTTATCGGGTTTTCCAAAATATCGGCAAGATCCTGGTTATGATCGACAATAACGGCGACGAAAATTACCAGCCGATGTTCATCCCAATTGATGGTGGCTTTCCCGAACCAGCGTTTGACAATTTCTTTGCCAATCACCGGGTTCACCTATCCCTATGCGACACTGAGCAGGATATTGTGTATTTTTGCGCCGAGCGTCGCGATAAACCTGTCCGTGAGGCCTATCGAGCTGATCTTGGAACCAATAAGCTGACCAGGCTAGCCGAATCCAAATGGGGCGCACTGCCTGTGGCGCATAACGAAGATCATTCGCGTGTGCTCATTAGCGATGGCTATACCGTTGGCGACAACGTACTCTATTTACTTGAAAACAAGAAAAAGATAGTGCTGTATGGTACACCACTTGAAAAACGCAAAAAGACCGAAGTTGTTGCACTCAATGGTCTTGGCTCAGCAGTTTTTAGCAAAAGTGGACGTGGCATTCTGGTAACATCCTCCGTTTTTGAAGACACCTACTCACTTGGTTACATTCCGATTGACCAACCTGGAACGCTGCAACCCATCGAGGTGAAAGGAATCCAACATACAGGTGTGGGTGAAATGACCGGCATAGAGCACCTCTACGGCGAACATTTTGCGCTCTCGTATAACATCGATGGCGTTTCGCTGGTTTATGATAGCAAGTTTGACGAAGACCAACTTACCATCAAACTCAAACACCTGGTCGTTGGAGAATTTCCGCTGGAAAACGGCGAACTGGAACACCTGGATTACAACCAAGCCATGGACGTCTTCACGGTTTCATTTTCAACCGCCATCTCACCCACCCAAATTTACAGCATCGAAAAAAAGAAACGCGACTTCATCATCCTGCATACTAATGAAAAGGTGCTGGGCATCCCCGAAGAACAATTATCCAAAGGGGAAGATGCTTCGTATACTTCCTTTGACGGTTTGCGAATTTCGGCACGCCTATACATGCCCGCCAACGCGCTCGGGTTCAAAGGCCCGCGCCCGCTGGTTTATTATATTCATGGCGGGCCTCAAGGTCAGGAGCGTCCGAACTTTGCATGGTTCTCAATGCCCTTGATCCAATACCTGACCCTGCGTGGGTTTGCCGTGTTTGTTCCAAATGTGCGCGGCTCAACAGGTTATGGCCTTTCTTATACCAAGCATGTTGACCGTGATTGGGGCGGGCAAGATCGTCTCGACCACGTTCACGCCATGAGCGAGGTATTGCCAAAAGATGAGCGTCTGGATGTGACCCGTTCGGCAGTTGTTGGGCGCTCGTATGGCGGATATATGACCCTGATCCAGGCTGGCATGCACACCAATCTTTGGAAAGCTGCCTGCGATATGTTTGGACCGTACGATTTATTAACCTTCAGCCAGCGCATCCCGGAAACCTGGAAACCTTACTTCAAAATCGCACTTGGTGACCCGGAAAAACCCGCGGAGCGTCAGTTCCTGATTGAACGCTCTCCCAAGACTTATTTGGGGCAGATTACCTGTCCACTGCTGGTCATTCAGGGCCGAAATGATCCGCGCGTTGTGGCAGCAGAATCCGAAGACCTGGTGAAAAGTCTGCGCGAACAGGGAAAAGATATCGACCTTCTGATTTTCGAAGATGAAGGCCATGATGTCTTGAAATATGCAAACCGGATTGCCTGCTATAACGCCATCACCGATTTCTTTGCAAAGCATCTACATCCGTAGGCTGCCGGAATCGATCTGTACATGTTTGGCCCAAGACGCCGGTACCCAAAAACAACGCGCCTGACCCGGTTTTCCACTTCTTAACATCCAGATGGAAACCAGGAAAAAAACTTATCATCACCGGTTCCATTGCGATTTTGCGCTAACCAGATTGATATTTTCGAATTCAGAAATTCACAAAATCGAGAGCGGTTCGTAACCTGCTCCCCTCATGAAAGATACCATGCCCTGGAATTTGACAACCACCCAAGCTCAGGCAGGCGATATTGTTCAGCTCGTTGGCCTGCGCCACAAACATTTTATATTTACCCTGACTCCCAGTGGGGAAATGCACACTCATCGCGGCATCATAAAACACGATGACCTGATCGGTTTGCCATGGGGAACACAGATTTTCAGCCACCTGGGCAGCCCTTTTTTCTTGCTTCAGCCCATGCTGGGTGACATTTTAACCAACCTGCCTCGTAACACGCAAATCCTTTACCCCAAAGAGATTGGCTTTATTATGATCACGATGGGAATTGGGCCTGGTCAGCGAGTCATCGAAGCGGGTACTGGTTCCGGCGCAATGACCATCGCCCTGGCCCATCTTGTTGGCCCAGAAGGCAAAGTTATTTCGTATGAACGGCGTCCTGAGTTCCAAAAATTGGCCATGAAAAATCTGACCCGCCTGGGTCTGGAAGAACGCGTGGAATTCAAGCTAAAAGATATTGGCGAAGGCCTGGACGACACCAATGCGGATGCCTTTTTCCTGGATGTGCCCAACCCGTATGATTATATTGAACAAGTGCGCTCAGCGCTGAAGCCTGGCGGTTTTTTCTGCGCTCTGATCCCCACATTCAACCAGGTCGAAAAAATCCTGCACGCCCTGCAGCGCAATAAATTCGCTTTTCTTGAGATGTGCGAAGTGTTATTACGGTATTACAAAACCGAACCAAGCCGACTAAGACCCACCGATCGGATGGTTGCGCATACCGGGTTCCTGATCTTTGGACGCAGAATCGAACCAAGTGAGGACCCACGCGCTATTGAGCTACTTACCGAAGTTGGGATGATCAGTAAATTGAAAAAAACTGATCCGGACGAAGAAATCCCTGAAATCGAGACCTCAGCAGAGGAGGCCTGATGCGCCGACGAGGATTTGGCTTTGGCAAACAATTTGGGCATCCGGAGATAGCCCCTGCGCTGCAGCATGCCCATGAATTGATGGAACTCGGCCGGTATGCCGAGGCGGCCCTGGCCTTTGAGCAGCTGGCAGATGGCGCAGAAAAACGGCAGGGGCCGCGCGCGCCGTTCCTATTTATCCGGGCCGGCCACGCCCGCATGCTGCTCAACCAAAACGATGCATGCATGGCAAATTTTCGCCACGGTTTGGATCTTTTGGCCACTACAGGGGCTCAGCTGGAATACTACCGCGCCGGCAATCGCATTTCCAGGGAATTAGGCGCGCATGGGTTTGAAAAAGAGGCACTGGCAATCGCAGACCTTATGCGCAGCAATACAAATACAGCCTCACCGAGAAACATCGAACCAGCCCTCGGACCAGCCAGGGGCATGCTGCCCACCAATTGCCCTGCCTGTGGTGGGCCACTGCGGTCCGACGAAATTAATTGGATTGACCAGCACAGCGCAGAATGTCCTTTTTGTGGCAGCTCCGTTCGAGCACAATAATTGATGGCGAACGTATGTATTCTTCACTGACCGAAGCAGAAATAAAGCAGCGCCTGAAATTTTCCCGGCATCTTTCTTTCCACGAAGAGCCGTTCCCACAATTTGCGGGCCGCCCAGCGCGCCTGGCGGCTGTGCTGATACCACTTGCCCTGGTGGATGGCGATTGGCAAGTACTCTTTACGAGGCGGACCGATATTGTTGAACACCACAAAGGACAGGTTTCCTTCCCTGGCGGCGCAACCGACCCCGGAGATGCTGACCCCGAAGCAACGGCTTTGCGCGAGGCTCAAGAGGAAATTGGTTTACGCCCTGAAGATGTTCGTGTTTTGGGACGCCTAAGCGAAATGCAGACGGTCACCAACTTCCTTGTCACCCCAGTTGTGGCGGTCTTTCCCTGGCCTTATACATTTACGGTGCATACCATCGAGGTCAGCCGTGTTTTTACGATGCCGCTCAAATGGTTGGCTGACCATGATAACTGGCAGGAATTTATCCGCAAAGAAACACAGCGATCAGTGATCACATACTTCCCATACGATGGAGAACTGCTCTGGGGCGTTACCGGCCGGATGACGGTTGAGTTTATCCGCGCCATCGGGCTGCTGCCACCTGAGACTTAGCCCATACCAGCCTGGATCCAGGCTGGCAAAGATTGTAACAACCTATCCATGATCTGATCTGTGCGCTGTTGAAAAAGCCCGAGGTTCCCATAGGCCTCGCCCCCAGAGACACTCACGATATCACTCACACCGCGCAGGATTAAACACCTGATGCGGTTTTTATTTGCCACCCAGGCAATGGCGCCTGACTCCCAATCGGCGGCTACAGCCGCATAATGACTGACCAGAATGGGGATATCTTTACCTACAATATCGCGATCCGCAGATACGAGCAGCCCACGCCTGACACCAACCGGAAGCGAACCGGATAACCAGGAAAGATCAATATCGGTTGAATAATGCGCGATCGCTTCATCCGGATCGGACATTTGTTCAATAATGTCGTAAACAATTGTCTTTTCGACCAGGATCAGCGTGCCAGCTTCAATACGACCTTCAAATCCGCCACAGGTACCCAGGTTAATCAGCAAGTCCGGCTGAAAATGATCGATCACATATTGGGCTGTTGCCGCTGCTGAAATCTTTCCCCACCCGCCATGAAAATAAGTGACTGGCTGTAAAATATGCACATGAGTGAAGTATTCACCCATTGGGGATTGTTCAATTCCGGCCTGTGGAAAGTACGCTTTGAGCGAATGCCACTCGGCATTGGCAGAGATCAAGACAACCACTTTCAACATGCCAGGCCATCCCCAACCAACCTATCGCGCAAGTCAGCCTCAAGGTCACGCTTCCCATTCAGATAATCATAGATCAACTTTAAAGCTGCATCTGCAGAGCTGGTTTTGTTTTCAATGCGATCGCCCCCAAAACAATAGACCTGAGCCCAAGCCCCGTCGCGGGCCGCCAGGCCAAGCCAGGTTGTACCGATTGGTTTTCCAGGCAGACTTCCACCCGGACCGGCAATACCGCTGACACTGACTGCGAGATCGGCACCCAGGGCCATGCGCGCGCCATGCGCCATCTCCAGCACAGTTTCACGGCTGACCGCGCCATGGTTACGCAAAGTATCCCAGGACACATTCAACAAAGCCACCTTGGCCTCATAGGCATACGCAATAATCCCACCCAGATAATATTCAGAAGAACCCGCGACATTCGTTAGCCGGTGCCCGATCAAACCGCCTGTGCACGATTCAGCTGTCGCAATTTTATAACTGCTCAAACGAAGCAATCTGCCTATTTTCACTTCAAAGGAATCTTCCACACAGGTCTCCCGCACCGTAACAAAGGCTCGAAACTAGGTTGCCCGGCTGATCCAGGCGATCAATGACAGACAAAAATCAAAAATACCGTCCCAGGCTTGCCATCAAACAGGTCTTTTCATGGTAGAGCCATGCATAAGTTTTCTTTTTTTAGCAGGTATGACCTTTGACAATGATAGATTAACCATCTATTCTATGACCTGGTGGTAATTACTTGCGGGTCTCCAGGTATATATGGACGATAGCCGGTGATTTGCTGAACAGGCGGATGCCCATCATCACAACCGAAAAGAGGTTTTTGTGCAGAGCATGGATTTCATACGCTGGATGGATAAATCGGACGGAGCTTCGAGAAAACCGGTCAGCCCGGCTGGTTGAACCACATGATCGCGTAAACGATCGAGATCAGTAAACCAAGGATTGAAACCGCAATGCCAACCATTGCCATCCTGCGACGTTCAGATCTCAGACCAAACATCCCCAGGCCAATTCCGAACAAACTACTGGCGGCCCCGCAAATCGGGATCAACGCCGCACATAGACTGATAATTCCCAGGGCAATCGAAAACAAAGCCATGAATTTGTTGGTGCGTTCTTCCGGATCAAGCTCAGTATAATCAAAGCCTTCCAAGGATGTCTCCTTACAAATAGAATAATAACTTTCAACATTAGTGGTAAGAAATACCTGGTGCTTAAGCCTTTATGATCAAAAACCGCCAGGCAAATAAGTATAAACCAGTAAATGACCAGAAATCAGGTTAAAATCCAGACAATGGAAATATCTTCTCAACTTCAAGGCATCCTCGATACCTTACCGACCAAACCCGGCTGTTACATTATGAAAAACGCCGCCGGGACGATCATTTACGTTGGTAAAGCCATTAACCTTAAAAACCGTGTGCGGTCATATTTCCATTCCGATGCCAGCCACGACGGCAAAACCCGCCGGCTTGTGCGCGAGATCAGCAACCTGGAATGGATCGTGGTCGGATCAGAACTGGAAGCGTTGATCCTGGAAATGAACCTGATCAAACGCCACCGGCCAAAATATAACATCCGGCTGAAAGATGACAAGCGCTACCCATATATAAAAGTTCACTGGAATGAGCCTTACCCACGCGTCACCGTTACACGCTTGATGAGTGAAGACGGCGCACGTTATTTTGGGCCATACACATCTGCCTGGGCTGTCTACCAAACCCTGGACGTACTCCGCCGGATTTTTCCCTATCTGACTTGCGACCGAGAAATTACAGGACTCGATAAACGCGCCTGCCTGTATTACGACATCAAGCTATGTACCGCCCCGTGCACCGGCGCAATTGATCAAACCGGCTACCGCCAGATGATCACCGACCTGATGGATTTTCTCGCTGGCCACAGTGAGACGATTATGACCCGGCTGCAGGCAGAAATGAGCAGCGCGGCCGATGAGCTGCGATTTGAAAAAGCTGCGGCTCTACGTGACCGGTTGAAGGCTGTCCAGTCAATCGTCGAACGCCAAAAGGTGATCTTCCCGGCAGATTATAAAGATTCGGATGTGCTGGCCATGGCACGCAGTGACGGCGAGGCCTGTGTACAGATCTTTTTTATCCGTGGCGGCAAACTGATTGGGCGGGAATATTTCATTTTGGAAGGCACCGAGGAAACCAGCGATTCTGAGGTAATATCCCAGTTCGTTCAGCAATTTTACGCCGAAGCAGCCAGCATTCCTGAGCAGATGCTGCTCCCTAACCAGATCGAAGAAGCCCAGATCGTATCGCAATGGCTGAGATCAAAAAATGGCGGGAAAAAAGTAAAGATGTTCGTCCCCAAGGATGGACAACCGCATGAACTCGTGCAAATGGCAGCCGAAAATGCTGCCGAAACCCTGCAATCCTTACGGGCCCAATGGCAAGCCGATACGCATAAACAGGAGATGGCCCTGGCTGAGCTGCAATCAGCGCTGAGATTAAAACAACCTCCCAACCGGATCGAATGCTATGACGTCTCACACACCCAGGGTATTGCCACCGTTGGCGCAATGGTTGTCTTTGAGCAGGGTGTGCCGGCCAAGAGAATGTATCGCAAATTTAATATCGATAGCACATCGATTGGCGCACCAGACGATTTTGCCAGCATGGAAGAGATGCTCACCCGACGCTTCAAAAGATGGCGGGCAGCCAACGAAACCAGCAGCCAGGCTCCAGGCGCAAAACCAGATGAGTCGTTCTCCTTTTTACCAGATCTGATCATCGTGGATGGTGGTAAAGGCCAGCTGAGCCGAGCTGTCAAAGTATTGGAAGAATTTGATCTATTTGCAAGGGTTCCGGTGGTGGGTCTAGCCAAGCGTGAGGAGGAGATATTCTTCCCACACAAATCGGATTCGCTAATGCTGGCGCGCCATTCACAGGGGTTGTATCTTGTCCAACGTATTCGCGACGAAGCCCACCGCTATGGCATTACCGCCCACCGCGCCAAGCGGACAAAACTGGGTATGGCTTCCAGGCTGGATTCCATTCCAGGTATTGGGCCAGCCAGGCGAAAAAAGCTATTGATCCACTTTGGTTCCGTAGATAAGATCAGTGCAGCCTCGCTCGATGAGCTGGCCGCAGTGGAAGGAATGACCAGGGCAGCTGCCGAAAGCGTTAAGGCTCACCTGGATTGACCCCTGTCCAGCCTACTGACAGCAATACAGACAGCTTTCAAGAATCACGGTAAAATGGTACCAAGAATGTATTTCAAATCGCAAGCAGTATAATTAAAGTAGAATCAACATTATCAAGGATAAGGTATAAACGATGGCAAGCCGACCAAAAAACATGAAAAACGATAAGAGTGATTACCATGCCAAGCAAGTTCGCCGCAATCAGATTATTTTTGGGTTCATCGCAGTAATCCTGATCCTTTCCATGGCACTCTCTCTGGTAAATTTCTAGGTACCGAACCTTATTAACAGGTAAACACGAACTGCTTTCAATCCGGCTGCGTTATCCGAAAGATGCTGGCGCAAGGGAAAAATCGGTCGTGTACATCACCAGGTGGGCTCGCTGCAAATCGTAGCATATGGCAGGTAAGGCAGTGCTATGACCGGTAACCTATTGAAATCTCAGGGGTAAATTCCCCTCTCAAGAAACCATGGAATTTTATGCTCGAAATACTTGCTGGAATTGAAGAACGTTACGAAACTCTCACCCGCCAATTAATGGAGGTCGGTAACGATTACCAAAAAGCGGGTGAGATCAATAAAGAACGCACCGATATAGAAACGATTGTTGAAAAGGCGCGTGAATATCGCCAGGCACTCCAACGACTCGACGAAGCCCGGGCACTGACTTCCAACGAACAGGATGCCGAAATGCGTGAGATGGCCGAAATGGAAGCCGCCGAATTGGAAACCAGAATCACAGAGATCGAGGCAGAGTTAAAATCGATGCTGGTTCCCAAAGATCCTCGCGACGAGAAGAACGTCTTTGTCGAAGTCCGCGCAGGTACTGGCGGTGATGAGGCGGCGCTCTTTGCGGCTGATTTGTATCGCATGTATAACCGCTATGCAGAACGGATGCACTGGAAAACAGAAGTCATGTCTGCCAGTGAAATCGGCATCGGAGGTTTCAAAGAAGTCATATTTGAGATTAAAGGCAAGGGCGCATTCTCCAAGCTAAAATGGGAATCCGGTGTGCACCGTGTACAGCGAGTCCCGACTACCGAAGCCCAGGGCCGCATTCATACATCCACCGCCACAGTGGTAGTCCTTGCCGAGGTTGAAGATGTCGAAATCAGCATCCCAGATAGCGACATTGAGATTGATGTCTACCGATCTGCAGGCGCTGGTGGCCAAAACGTGCAGAAAAACTCGACTGCCGTCCGAATTACACACAAGCCCTCGGGCATCGTCATCGCCTGTCAGGACGAACGCTCTCAACTGCAAAACAAGCTTCGCGCTTTGTCAATTTTGCGCGCTCGCCTGTTTGAATTGGAAGAACAGAGGCGGCGTGCCGAATTGGAAGATTCCCGCCGTTCACAAGTTGGCAGCGGCGAACGCTCCGAAAAAATTCGCACCTATAATTACCCGCAATCACGTGTAACAGATCATCGAATTGGTGTTTCATCGTATAATCTACCGGTAGTGATGGATGGCGATATCGAATTATTTATTGAAAGGCTCTCCAACCGCGATGAAGCCGACAAACTTTCAGCAAATAATGACGATGACGATGATTGACAGTCAGGGGCGGCCATCAGGTCGCCCCTTTTTGGTGCAATTTGAACCTATTTAACCGTTTCAAACTTCCCATTAGACTGAGCCTATTTCTTCTAGTTATCGGGCTCGCTTGGGTTTTGCGGATACGCGCTGTAAACCTGCTTCCCGGCGATTATGACGAGGACGATTACCTGCGCGCGGCACAGCAATATGCAGGGTTTATCCGTACAGGGGATTGGGGCGGGTTTACCCAAACAAACTATCGTCAGGAACACCCAGCACTCGCAAAAATTATATTCGGATTCAGCATTCTACGCGCACCAGAGAGCCCACTGCTGCCAGATCGCGGAACGGACGCCCCGCCAGACCTATCTCTGCCAGTAGAACAACTCCACGATGCCAGGACTTCCGGCGCAATTATTGGCACACTTACCGTTGCGCTGCTGACCCTGCTCAATCCAGTGGGGGGATTTTTCCTGGCCGTGCATGCTATGACCATAAAATATAATAGCCAGGTAATGCTTGAAGCACTACCGGCACTCACCAGCTTCGCCATGGTAATGGCCTATGCGCAGTATCGAAAACAAAAGCATAAAATCGGCTGGCTGATCGTATCTTCCGGGCTGCTGGGACTGACTGCGGCTTCAAAATATATTTATTGTGTGGCCGGATTGGCAGTCCTGCTGGATTGGTACATCGATTCAAAGAAAAACAATACCCTGGGAGTGTTCTTCCGGTCCGCCATCCTTTGGGGGCTATTCGGTCTGGCTATATTCCTGGCGGTCAATCCTTACTTGTGGCCAGCTCCCATCGAACGTTTGAAAGCCTCGATCCTATACCATGCCGGTTCTGCAAGTGGCGCCAACGAAGTTTCAGATGCAAATTTCCCAGTCTGGCAGCCATTGGTCTGGCTGAATACATCACCGTATTGGTGGCAGGAGGAACGTGTCTTTCTTCTAGGCATCGATCCATTGATCACACTTTTTGCGACCTTCGGTCTGGCAAGGTTATGGCAAAAAAATCGGGTTTTTGTGCTATGGTTGGGACTTGGTCTTTTGTTTCTCTTGCTCTGGCCCACGAAATGGCCCCAGTACATCCTGATACTGACTGCGCCATTGGCTTTTTCTGCTGCCGAGGGGGTCATGGCACTCGTCGTTCAACCGTTACAGGCCTGGATTCTCAAAAAAAGAGCTCGAGAAATAATTACAAATAGCAATATGCGAAATGATTTACACAGGGCACTTCCCTGGCTGATCCCTGGCTTGCTGGCTTTCGCAGTCTTCACCCTTTTTCCACTTGTGTTCCAACTCGGTGTCTCCCTGACCGACTTCAACAGTGTATCCATCAAAGATGGGCTAAACGGCGGCATCTGGAGAGAAGTCAGCGGCGGGCTTACGGGAAAAATACCCGCAACCGAACCAGACTTCCCATACCGGGAGAAAATAGTCCGCTATACAGGGCCAAGCTCGTACCTGCCAGTGTTCGATCTCATCAGCGCTGAGGGCATCCTGGTCTTCAATATTTTGTGGGCACTAATTTCGGTCGCCCTGCAAACAGCGCTTGGTCTGGGAATTGCACTAATCTTATGGCAGCGAGGGCTCAAATTCAAACGCGGCTGGGAAATGCTGTTTATCCTGCCCTGGGCAATTCCTGAAATGATCGGCGCTTTGATGTGGGTCAACATCTTTGCTCCAACCACTGGTTGGCTCAGCCTGGCAGCGCAGACCTATGGGAAAAACATCCCTTTCGCCTTTCTGCTCGGCTGGGAACAGAGCCCGAATGCAACCATGGGTGTTCTATTGATCGCCGCTATCTGGTACGGGTTCCCATTCATGATGCTGGCTGCCAGCGCCGGATTGAAGCTTGTACACCAGGAAGTGCTCGATGCTGCCCATCTGGACGGAGCAAACGCCTGGCAAACCTTCAGACACGTCATCTGGCCCCTGTTAATGCCGCTCATTCTCCCGGCCATCATTATTCGTGGGGTGTTTGCCTTTAACCAATTTTACTTATTCCAGGCTTTCCAAACTGGCAGTGGAACATTGGCGTCCTTTTCATACAACCTTTTTAATCCAAGCGGTGGGTTCATCAATGGTCAATTCGCCGTTTCTGCGGTCCTAAACATTATTACCATGCTAATTCTGGTTGGCTTTGTGATCTTGTTTAACCGCTGGAGCAAAGCTGGTGAAGGCGTGACTTATGCGTAAAATCTCTTTTTTGAGCCAGATCGGGTCACAAATCATCCTGATCGTGATTGGCCTGTACGTTATCTTACCCATCTGGGGAATGATACGCCTGGCATTTGATGGCGCTCTGCTAGGAAGGCCAACTGAATTTCGTTGGCTGCCAAAAATATTTTCAACAGATGCCTTCATCAAGGTCCTGGACCATCCTTACCAATCTGTCCAGTTTATTACCTTGTTTAAAAATAGCCTGACAGTCTCACTAGGCGCTGCCCTGCTCGCGATTCTCCTGGGCACCAGCATCGCTTATGCTTTTGCACGTTTTCGCTTTCCGGGCCGTCAACCTGGGCTTTTCATTCTGCTTCTGACTGCGCTGCTGCCGCCAATTGCTTTCACCACCCCGCTTTATATTGTTTTGAGTATATTAAAAATTCGGACCACCCTGCTGGGGCTGACCCTGGTTTACGCAGCTTTTGCGATGCCATTTTGCGTATGGAACATGCGCAGCGCCTTTCAGGCCATTCCCAAGGAATTGGAGGAGGCTGCTTTTATCGACGGCGCGGGGAATTTCACCACTTTTAGACGGATCAGCTTGCCGCTGGCGCTGCCTTCCATTGCTGTCGCTGGGCTGATTGCATTTCTGATGGCTTATTCGGAATTTTCCATCGGGTGGCTCTTTGTTCAAAAAGCCGATACGGTAACGTTGGCCATGTCCATCTACACAATGGTGCTTTCGGGCGGTGCCCAACCCTGGAGCTATCTGGGGTCGCTGGTTTTGATCATGTCCGCTCCGGTGGTCGCAATTTTCTTACTGCTTCAGCGCACCCTGCTCAACCGGATGATGTTTGGAGGCAGCGATGATTAGAGAGCTGGCCAGGCAACTTCCGGGAGATACCGCCGGATTTGACGCGCAAATTCTGCTCGCGCACATCACAGGACATAACCGAGCCTGGCTGTTAGGTCACCCAGAGGCAACCCTGACCGACGAACAGGCTAATAAACTGGCAACTTCCATCCATAAATTACAGAATGGTGTACCCCTGCCATATATATTGGGGCATTGGGAATTTTTCGGGTTGGATTTTCTAATCACTCCGGCTGTCTTGATCCCGCGCCCTGAAACAGAACTGTTGGTTGAGACTGCGCTTGGGTACGTTCGATCTCATCCACAATCTGAATATCGTATCCTGGATATCGGCACTGGCTCAGGCATAATTCCGATCAGCCTGGCTATTCATATTCCCAAGGCAAGATTGACGGCAACTGATATTTCCGCATCTGCCCTGGAAATAGCGCGTTTGAATGCTGAAAGACACAATATCAGCGAACGAATTGGCTTCATAGAAACCGATCTGCTGCCTGACAACCTACAATCAAGAATCTTCGATATAATCTGTGCCAACTTACCATATATTCCCAGCGAAACACTCAAAGACCTGGATATATATGGAAAAGAACCAACCCTGGCGCTTGATGGTGGTGTCGATGGGATGGACCTGATCCGACGGCTCATGCTGCGCCTGGCCCGCGATAATCCCATGGACACCCTGATCCTGCTCGAATTTGAAGAGCGCCAGGGACCTGCACTCAGTTCTCAAGCCCGGGAAACCTTTCCAAAAGCAAATATCCGTATACAACGCGATCTGGCAGGCTATGACCGGCTATTGGTAATTAACACTTAATTGTTAGGCTCATTTGAAACCACGCGAGGTATAAAAACATCCATGCAAACCGAAATACTATCAATCAATGACCCAAAAGCCATTTCTCTGGCTGCTGAAATTCTAGCTGGCGGTGGGTTGGTGGTTTTTCCTACCGATACTGTCTACGGGGTGGGCGCCCTGGCATTCAACGATCAGGCGGTCAGCAAAATTTCTGATATAAAAGGCCGGACTGGAGAAAAGGCCATCCCCATTTTAATCGGCGATTTTAGCCAGTTAGCGCTGGTGTCAACGGGTATCAATAGCGATTGCGAAAAATTATCCAGATGCTTCTGGCCAGGGCCGTTAACAATTGTCCTGCCGCGCCACGATTCGATCCCAGACGCAGTATCACCCCTGCAAACAGTGGGCGTACGCATCCCTGATTTTACTGAGACCATCAAATTATTAAAACTGACAGGTCCCCTGGCTGTCAGTTCAGCAAATCTTGCTGGAATGGGGAGTTCGTCCACTGCGCGTGGCGTCCAATCCCAGTTGGATGGAAAAATCCCCTTAATCCTGGATGGAGGTGTCACGCCTGGGGGTATTCCTTCCACGGTGGTAGACTGCTCGCAGGGGCACCCGGTTATTTTACGCGAAGGACCCATCAGTCTTAAGCAGATATTAAATGCCCTGGCTCAAGATTAACACCAGACCCTGATAGAAAATAATCAAGCAGGGAGCGGTGATTAACCGCCCCTTCTCACACCACCGGACATGCGGGTCCGCATCCGGCGGTTCAACAAGAATAATGCAGTACGGAGTATCGCTCTTCAATGCTCTCAAGCCCTGTGCGACGCCAAAAGGCGTCGCACAGGGCTTCGTATACTACAGGCGTTCGGGACATGTGCCACGGACTTTTCCCAACTGCTCCAAGGGCGGCTCGTTCTTTGGGTACTCCAAGTTTTCGTAGCTCTTGATAGCGTGTTGTGCCCCGTTTCCAGCGCTTCCAGACCATCTGTCTCAGCCTCTGCCTTATCCATTCATCCAGTCCCTTATACACGCTCGACGTAATCGCCAGCAGGTAGTAACCTATCCAGCCGATTACATACTGGTTCACACTTTTTACGATGTCTTCCAGCTTGCCTGACCGGGTACGCTTGGTCACTTGCCTTCCGCTAGTGGTTGGCGCAATCAGCCTCCACAAAAGTCTTTCACTTTCTAGTCAACGCCCATGCTGGGCGCACTAAAAAACCAGCGCACTGAAACGTGCGCTGGTAACCTTAATTACGGATCTTATTTCTGCCTGATCAGCCTGGCTGAATTGCCCATGATGCCAATATCCGGCAACGATTGCGCAGCGGCAGCCAACACAGGCGGGAGGAATCCAAATGCTGCCAGGGTTAACCCCACAATGTTATACAAGGCCGTAAACCCCAGGTTCATTTTGACAATTCTCATCGTCCTCTGTGCAATTCTCAGCGCTTCAGGGATGAGAGCCCAATCATCACGCATCAGGGCAATATGAGCAGCCTCAATCGCTACATCCGTTCCCGCTGCGCCCATTGCAATGCCAACATTTGCCTGGGCCAAGGCTGGCGCATCGTTGACACCATCCCCTACCATCACAACAATGTGCCCTTGGGCCTGGTATTCTTTCACAATCGCAATCTTGTTCTCAGGCAGAAGCCCGGCGCGGTAGGAAACACCCAGTTTTTCCGCCAAGCTAGAAGCAGTACGCTCATTATCGCCCGTGAGCAATTCTATCTTTCGAATTCCAAGCGACCGAACGGCTTCCAGTGCGGCAGGAACCTCTGGGCGTAGGGTATCCGCCGCCGCAAAGATGGCTGCCGGTGCGTCGTCCAGCTCCATGAATAGTAGGGTTTTCCCCTGCGCTTCGAACGCCAGGGATTGTTCGAGACTTTCAAATGTCGGGAGCAAGCGGCGGTTTCCTACAACCAGCTTGCGCCCTTCAACTTGGGCTTGCACACCCTGACCGGGAATCGCGCGGAAATCCAGCGGTTCTCCAAGTGAGATGTTTTCAGCGCGCGCCAGCGCGCGCAAAGACTCAGCCAGTGGATGTTCGGAATAGCGTTCGGCAGTGGCCGCAAGATGGACCACATCAGCGTGTGACATGCCATTGAGCACGATAACATCCGTCACCTGCGGTTGACCGAGCGTCAGCGTTCCGGTCTTGTCAACCAGTAAGATATCTGCGCGGGCAAGAAGTTCGAGATATTTGCCACCTTTGATAAGTAATCCCCGTTTGGCGCTAGCGCCGATGGAGGCGAGCATGGCGACGGGTGTGGCCAGGGCAATTGAACAAGAACAGGCTACCAACAAAACTGCAGCAGTCGAGAGCGGGTTGCGGCTGAACAGGAAGGTCAATGCCGCGATTCCGGCAACAATGGGTAAGTACCAGGCGCTGAATTTATCGGCGAAACGCTGCACCTCGGCGCGGTTGGCTTCGGCTTCCTGTACCATTTTAATTACACGTCCGAAAGTCGTATCGGCTCCGATGCGTTCGGTCCGAACCCGCAGGCTTCCGAGTTTGGTAAGTGTGGCAGCAAATACCTTTGAGCCTGCAGCCACTTCCACCGGCATCGACTCGCCTGTAATTGCGGCTTGATCGATGGTTGCCTGCCCGGCAAGCACTTCTCCATCCACCGGGATTTTCTCGCCAGGACGGACAATGACGATTTCGCCTGTTTTTATCTGGCTGGCTGGTACTTCCTGTTCCACGCCTTCGCGTTCAACACGGGCTGTTTGCGGCGCGAGTGCGGTCAATTCCTTGACGGCGCGGCGGGCGCTTTCAGTGGTGAAGTTTTCAACATAATCGCCCACGCGCATGAATAGAACAACGATCAGGGCGGTGACCCATTCACCCACTACCAGGGCGGCGATGACACCCAGCGTCATGAGCGTGTGGGAGATGACTTGGCGTTTGAGCGTGGCGCGGATCACGTTCTGAAAGACCGGATAGCCTCCTGCCAATACCAGCGCCAGGCCAAAAACGAAGGGGATGCGCGCATTGAGAAACTTGAACAGCCCCATCCATTCACCTACAACGACGATACTGATTATCCCTGCGAATAGTCCCACGAGCAAGATAGTCAGCCGGCGGTTGAAATCAACTGCTGAAACGATGGCGGATGGTGGAGCGCCGGTTTTGGGAATACTGTATCCAGCGCCAGCAACGGCGGAGCGGATGGCGGTCATATCCACCAGCGTGGGATCCATCTCGATCAGTGCTTTTTCAGAACCGAGAAAAACGTTTACCTTCTGCACACCGGGCAACTTCGCGATGGCCTGTTGAACATGCTGGGTACATTCGGCGCAATCCATGCCGGAAATCGGAACTTCGAGTGTTTGTATCTGGTTCATGGTTATGCTCCTGCTAAACAAATACCATTAAGCTTGAACCTGAATAAAATTCTCAATGAGCCCACAGGTGGCATTGAGCGATTGTTCTGGGTTATTTTTTCTCGAATAAGCTTTACAACGGTCTAGAATTTGCTGTGAGGTAATCACTGCGTTTAATTTTTCAACCAGCGAAGCGGCGTTGAACTTATCCGGATTCAGGGCTACGCCGATACCAAGTTTCTCGACACGCGCGGCGGTATCGGGCTGGTCATGCGCCATTGGGCGAATCACTTGTGGAATACCAGTGGCAATCGCCTGAGCGGTTGTGCCAATGCATCCATGATGAACGAGAGCAACAGCATGCGGAAGTACCTGGCTGAAGGGTAAATATGCATAATATCGAATATCTTGTGGGATCTCATCTGGCAATTGTTCGGGATGCTGGGTCAACAGGATGCCGCGTCGCCCAAGCTTTTGACAAGCTCCGATACAATCCAGAAAGAATTGATTGGCATGCTTCATGGCAGTGCCAGGGTGAAGATGATCGGGGCGCTGCCTGCATTGAGGAATTCATTCACCTCATCTGGAATAGCATCCTGCTCACTTTGCTTGTCATAATAAACAAAACTGGTGAGTTTGGTTTGCGGAGGCCAATCAGGCTGGGGTTGGGCAAACCAATCCGGGAATAAGCACAGGTTCAATTTCGGAGAGTGCATCCAGAGGTCAAATATTTTGCTTATGGCGGGCAACCCGAGCTTTTGTCTCAAGCGATTGATATTTGGCGCAAACAGTTTGTCCAACACCAGTGCGTCAATCAGATTAGGCACCCCGCGTTTCAAAAACGGGGGCATCCATACGGGCAATAATGGGAATTCATAAACGCTTCGCAGGGCGGCTGGTTGTAAATGAACGGTTATGAATGGAAAACCTAACAGACAAATTTTGATAAAAGAAAACGATCAAACCGATTGAATTTTGCCCGATTGCAAGCCCTTGCGGTTGGAATAACCCGCTATTGGTTTGTACAATAAGCACAAAAAACCTTACCTTACTTTTTTTCTTCGGAGATTTTCGTAAACATTATCAAGGTTAAGACAAAGGCCAGGTGGGAAGTATATCCATGTCCAACTCGGATCGATGCCCGAGCACATATCGATAATAACCAGCAGAGGCGATCATGGCAGCATTATCGGTACAGTAGGCAAATTTCGGAATGTTGACCTTGAATTCGGTCTGATTCAGGAAGGCATCTCGCAAGGCTTTATTGGCAGAAACGCCGCCTGCTATCAAGATTTCGTGGACCCCATATTCACGAGCTGCCGCCAGCGTTTTCGTGAGCAAGGTTCCCACAACTGCCGCCTGGAAACTGGCAGCAATATCAGCCACTGGAATGGTTTTACCGGAAGCCTGCATCCAACGTACTTCGCGAAGTACAGCAGTTTTGATACCGCTAAATGAGAAATCCCAGGGCCGGTCGGTGTGCGCGCGCGGAAAGGTGAAGGCTTTTGGATCTCCAGTTTCCGCTGCTTTTTGTACGGATGGGCCACCCGGGTACGGCAAACCCAGTAAACGCGCTGTTTTATCAAAGGCTTCCCCAGCCGCATCATCCAGCGTAGCGCCCAGGCGGCGATAGGTCAGGTGATCAGTCATCAAATTCAACTCGGTATGCCCACCCGAGACAAGCAGCGCCAGAAGCGGGAACTGCGGCGCAGGTGTAATTTCTGCACTTCCCGTACCATAACGCCCGCCTTCATCGTATACCCAGGATGAGTAAATATGGCCCTCAAGATGGTTGACGCCAATCAAAGGTTTACCTGAGCCAAGTGCAAGTCCTTTGGCTGCATTTAAGCCAACGACTAACGAGCCTGCCAGACCAGGCCCACGGGTCACTGCAATGGCATCCACATCCGAAAGACTGAGGTGAGCCTGAGCAAGCGCCTGTTGAACAACCGGCACGATGCTCAGGACGTGCTGGCGCGAGGCTACTTCAGGAAACACGCCACCAAAGCGAGCGTGAATCTCCATTTGTGAAGCGACCACGGATGAGAGTAATACACGTCCGTTTTCGATGACTGCGGCCGCAGTTTCATCACAGGATGACTCGATGGCCAGAATGCGGGCAGATGGTAAGTCAGTCATAATCAATATTAACCTGTTCTTGTTGATTCGGATTTATATCCAGAATACCTGAAATCCAGGTGGGATTCTATGATCGAATCATAGGTCAGGCCATACGCCCTGTGACAAACAGGCCTAAAATATAGCCATGATCTCATCAAGATCATGGCTGTGGCCTATTATTTCGGAAAGAATAAGCTCAGGATGGCATGATGGGTTTTCAAGACCCTTGCCCCATTCCGTTGCCACGGGGAATTTGAATAGAAGAGATCGATCGATGCGCCGTGGCAGCGAGATAGTTATCTCTGATGGAAGTATGCAGAGCGAGACCGGCCTTTTCCACCCAGGGCGACTCAATTCCCTGCTGTTTCCGGGCGGCATAAAAATCCTGGCGGTTGGCAGGCAACCGAACTCAGTTCGGTCAAACCAAGATATTTCAATTCCAAGCTGAAGCTGGGCTGAGGTTCCCGAAACTTTAGAGCACACACTCAGATTATTTCGGTGTTGACAAACACATCAATCTTCGATACTCTTGACATACTTATCAAGGAGATTATATGGGTACAAATACTGAAATTGGTCAAATTGCTGGTTATCTTGCCCTTCCGTCCAATACCGGCCCATGGCCGGCTGTCATCGTCATCCAGGAATGGTGGGGGCTGGATGCTCAAACCAAATCGATTGCTGATCGCTTCGCTGCCATTGGTTACCTGGCTTTTTCGCCTGACCTGTATCACGGGGAACTTGCCCCACTAGGGGATGGCCAAACAGCGCTGGCATTGGTCCAAAAATATGCTACTAGCGCACCAGCCGATCTGCAACAACTCTTCGATGCTCTGAAAACTGACCCGAAATGCAACGGGAAAATCGGTAGCGTTGGCTTTTGTTTCGGTGGGCGCATGTCGCTCACGCTCGGCATCAAGCGCCCAGTGGATGCGATCTGCACATTCTATGGTGGCGGGATGCAAAATATTTTCGACCAGCTCGGCGCAATCAAATGCCCGGTGCTCGGCTTATTCGGCGACCAGGATGTATCCATTCCTGTCGGTACGGTTGAACAGTTCGATATCCTGCTTGACGAGATCGGGGTAGAACATGAAATCATCGTTTATCCCAACTCAGGGCACGCTTTTTTCCGGGATAGCGATACAAGCGTGTACATCCCTGAAGCATCCAAAGATGCCTGGGAACGAGTGACAAAATTCTTTCAAAAAAACCTGGGTTAGGACTTTTCTCACATGCCGTCCCATCCATGCAGTTTGTTCCGATTGACAAAACGATTGCTTTCCTTTAGGCTTGACGTATGCTAACTGCGAGCCAACTCTCTGTAATCGAAGCACCCATCCAATCCAGGATATTCTTACGCGGACCAGCTGGTACCGGAAAAACAACTGCAGCGGTGGAACGGATGAAGTTCTACCTTGGAAACGGGGTTCCCGCCGATCAAATTCTGATTCTGACGCCTCAACGGACCCTGCAGGACCCTTATTTAAATATTATTCATAGCCCTACGATGGCTGCTGGTGGTGAAATAACCCCGGCCACCATCGGTGGGCTTGCGCGCCGAATGCTGGATCTTTTCTGGCCCCTTGCCGCCGAAATGGCCGGGGTGGCTCATCCTGAGAAACCGCCAATTTTCCTTACTCTGGAAACCGCGCAGTATTACATGGCCTACCTGGTCCGGCCTCACCTGGATGAAGGTTGGTTTGAATCAGTTGTTATGGATCGAAATCGTTTATGCAGCCAGATCATTGATAATCTCAATAAATCCGCAATGATTGGCTTTTCCTACGAAGAAATTGGTGAACGACTGACTTCTGCCTGGGCTGGAGAAGTTGCCCAACAGCGAGTTTATAAGGATGTACAAGCCTGCGCCACCGAATTTCGCGAATATTGTCTGCAACATAATATGCTAGATTTTTCGTTACAGCTGGAAATATTTGCGAAGGTCTTATGGACCGATCCAACCGTCCGTGGCTATTTAACCCGGTCGTATCGCCATATCATCTATGACAATATTGAAGAAGATATCCCTGTAGCTCATGATATCTTAAACGACTGGCTATCTGAATGCGAATCAGCCCTGCTTGTGTTTGATGAGGATGCTGGCTACCGCCAATTCTTGGGCGCTGATCCACAGTCCGGGCAGGAATTGGAAAATTCCTGTGATGCATCCATAGAATTTAGCGAATCGTTCGTGGACAATCCTGACCTGGTATACCTTGCGAATTCCCTTGCCAAAGTGATCACGCCTGATCGAACCCGGGAAACAATCCCATTGATGGCCGAGAATCTCGATCATGTTCTGGCTTTCATCACTTCCAGGTTTTACCCGGAAATGCTGGACGCCACAGCAGCTGAAATTGAACGTCTGGTCAAGGAAGATCAAATTTCGCCATCCGAAATTGTTGTTTTGGCCCCCTACCTGAGTGACGCGCTGCGATTTTCGCTTATGGACCGACTGGAGACGCGCGGCATTCCGGCTCGTTCACACCGGCCTTCACGCTCACTCCGGGATGAGCCGGCCAGCCAATGCTTGCTGACGCTGGCGGCACTGGCACACCCAGGTTGGGAAATCCATCCGGTCAAATACGATATGGCGCATGCGCTTGTTCAATCCATTGAAAATATGGATCTCGTGCGAGCCCAACTGTTGACAGAAATTGTTTACAGGCCAAAAGACTTATCGCTTTCCCCTTTCGAAGCGATAAAACCAGATATGCAAGAACGGATTACTTATTTATTTGGCTCACTTTACGTGGAATTAAGAAATTGGCTCGAAGCGTATTCTCATGAAGAACCCCAACCGCTGGACCATTTTCTGCGCAGGTTGTTCGGCGAAATCCTCTCTCAGCCCGGATTCGGCTTTCACAGCAACCTCGATGCTGCCAGAGTGGCGGCAAACCTGATCGAATCTGTACAAAAATTCCGTTGGGCGATGGAACCGACCCTTGATCAAACTGTTCAAATTGACATTGGAAAAGAGTATATCGCGATGCTCAAGGACGGTGTCATCGCTGCACAGTACGTCTCGGCCTGGGTCAACAAACCACAGGATGCCGTGCTGCTTGCTCCGGCCCATACTTTTCTGATGAGTAATCAGCCTGTGACAATCCAATTTTGGCTGGATGCCGGTTCAAGTGGCTGGTATGAGCGCCTTTTTCAACCGCTGACACATCCTTACGTACTTTCCCGCCACTGGATCACAGGTCAGCGCTGGACTGATGCCAACGAAGTGGAAGCCAACAACGCAGCTCTGGCGCGATTATTAACAGGTCTGCTGCACCGCTGTCGGGGCAAAGTCTATCTGGGTCTGACCGATATCAGCGAAAGCGGTTACGAACAACGCGGGATTTTAATTAGAACCTTTCAGCAAGTGCTGCAGGCAAAATAAAGAACCTGCCCAAAGGACAGGTTCTTTATTATAAAAAAAAAACGAAGAAATTACAGGCTTGCATTAATTGTGCTGAAAATATTTCCGACTAACGGGCCAAGAATTGTCAACGCAGCGATAACGACGATAGCAACGAGCACGAGGATTAACGCGTATTCGACCATTCCCTGACCACGTTCTTTAAGTGAAAGCATCATGATTGTTTTTCTCCTTTCCTTGAGAATGTATTACTTTCTTATTATACACACACCTTTTGTAAATTCCAACCCCTTAAACCTTGCATTTACTTAACATTTATTCGTCAGAATCAGGGAAAAAGTCGAAAAATGATCACTGCTGATGAGAAAATTGGAATTTTGCGGATAAATCAGGTGCAATACCAATACCTTCGCCAATTATGTACTTTCGAAAGGTTGAAGAGCCGGGTGAATAGCGCCCAAACGGGCAATTTGCTGAAATATCTCGGCTAATAAAATGGCATCAGGTTTTTCCGGAAGCATTTTTATTGTTTCGGTTGCAT
>JAPLGT010000197.1:0-11864 GCA_026390035.1 Chloroflexota bacterium | reverse complement strand
GCTTCCCAGTCATCATCACAGCTGCCGGTCACATCAACACTGCCATCCGGCAATGATTTGACCTGCATCTCATCAAAATGCTGGCTGATAACCCCGCGCGAAAGCGGCGGAAGCAGGCGGTAATGAACCTGGTAACGTGGCGGCCGGGGTGGGTCTGTCATGACGCTTGGTGAAACGGAAAGCTGCTCATCATCCTGAAGATAGCTCAGGCGATAGCGTAAATGTGCCCCTTGCCGATCTTCCCGCCCATCAACATCTCGACGCAAAAATCGGTAGGCGCGCAAATACCAATGACCCCATTGGTATTGAATACGGTATGGCAGTACCTCGTGAAAGACTTTCTGGCGATCCGTGTAGGAGGGCGAGATATAGTTAAAACCCAGCTTACGGCGAGTCTTGACTGCCCGCCAGGCTGTTGTCCAAACCCGGTGCGAGATGCCATTCGGGTCAACTGATTGGAGCAGCTCCAAATCAATCGGGATTACCGGGTTTTCCAGGGAACGGCGCGTTTCCATGGGCAATACATTGACCAATTCATCCAGAAAATCCTGAATTTCGGAATGTTCACCCACCTGTCCGCCAAAGGTTTGGATCAGTAGGGCCAGCGCGCGCACGCCCTGTTCTGAAAGCTCAAACTGAAAGAGCGAACCCGGGTTGGTAAGCATATAGATGCCTTTGGATGGCGAATATTGGTACTCGACACCCAGGCGTGAACGTAGGTTTTCGCGGTCACGCTTAAACGCTTTTTCACGCGCCAATTTCCCGATTGGATAGGCATCCTGGCCTTCAATATCGAGCACATATTGGACCAACTCTGCCGGGGCTGCCGGGCCTTTCAGCAGCCGCCGCACAATTGCCAAACTCCTTCGGAAAGAACGCCAATCACTACCTCGCATGCGTCTATTATAGAGGCAAACTGGGAAAGGACTGAAAGGTTCATGCATGGAAAAGGTAAATGGCTTTTCGAACGCCTGGTTTCATATCTTCGCAAACAAGCGGTTTCTCAGCGAGTGCGTCGATTCTTCTGGAAGCCGCAAGCACCTAACCTGAAAGAGCATCGGCCCTTGCAATGCCAGTCATGCAAAAATATGAAATGCTCAAATTGCTCAGCGCTTATATCAAGCCTGCGAGGAAATCCCCGGGTTTCCTCGCAGGCAGAGTTTTCTTTATTATCTTCTAAATGCAGGCACTATCTGCCGTGCAAAACGTCAGGCAAAGCTGCCTGAGCAGGAAGTGCCTGGTTTCGAGTTGGCTCATGGAGTATGATCCACCAATGGGAACAGGTTACCGCTATCACTCATTCCGAGCGGGAAGCGGCAGCGCTCAAGCCAATCATCCTGGGCCAGATCTTGAAGGGGTGCTGCAGACAGATGTTCGTCAAAACGCTTCCGGGCTGATGCAATCACTTGTTCATCCAGATTGGTGCGAACGTTTCGAAAAAACTGCCAGTATTCGGTGGGCAGATGCAGCAGACTGATCAGTGTTTTTTCCTGCTGCTTGTACACGTCCAGAACTTTGAAATACGAATCGCGCTGCAAGATGCGTAAACCCCAATGGGTGCCATGCTCATGCTCAGAAGCATCGAAGGCATGATTGGAAAGAATGGCAAAACGGTGGCTAGTGACCAGACCACCACCGCGACAGCTGGCATCGGTGAAGCCCTTCTCGCGAATGATCATTCCAACCTGATACAAATCGCCCAAACTCCCCAGGTTGGCATCGCGGTAGAGCATTACCAATCCTGGGAATGTCATATTCAAGATCTGTTCAATTTTCTCTGGCGCTATATTTTCATCCATCGGGATTCCTGAATTTCCTTTTCATATCGCAACTATTGGATGGTAGATTGAAATGATCACTTATACGCGCGAGACAAGGCTGCGGTTTCATCTACACGCGGTTTGTTGATCTCTTTATCGCCAAAAAATGGAGTCTTCACGCGGGAGCCAATCGCTTCTGTTAGCACACTCGCACCTATTTTTATTGATTGGATGCATGCGCTGTTCCAGGCAAACCAGCCTATCTATCATACCAGCGCCACCCGGCCCATGTCGTCCAGAAAACACATACGCGCCTGCGCTTGTGCACCGAGCAAACTTTCCACAGCGCCTGTGTAGCGCTGCATCTGCCGGGCATATTTGCCCACCAGCGCCTGGCGCTGCGTAAGATTGTGGATGGCGTCGGTCTTAAAGTCCAACAGCTGCCAACCGCTGGCGGTTCGATAAAGCAAATCGATGTAACCAGTTTCGGCCAGCTCAGCAACCATACGCGAGTACGGAATTTCGTGGTGCCGCTCCAGGGCGCTGTCAATCTCTTGCCAGAGCGGGTGCATTTGGAAGCGCTCCAACAGTTCCCTGGCGCGCCGGACAGCCTCGCTGCGCTGATCCTGGCTTGCCAGCCCGGCATTGAGGGCAGCTGCTTCCAGCAGCAGGATCAGGCGGGCATCAGTCGGGAACAACCACAGTTCGATGGCTTTGTGGACCATTTTACCAATCACGCTGGGTGGCACGGCGCCGGTGGTGGCACGCCAGACGGGCCGGGCCTGGCGTTCTTCATCTTCGTCCTCAGCCGGCTTGTAAAGTGGACGGTAGAGCGCGGGTAGATCCAGCTCGGGGGTCAGAGCCGCTGAGCCAGGGGTGAGCATGGCTGGTTGGACGTTTTCTGCCGGCGCGCACCAGGCGCGCACAGGTTGGCCAGAACTGGTAAACAGCTCCAGCGGGGCACCGCTGCGGGCCAGCAGGCCAGCCAGATCCAGGCCAGCGGCGGCGCACAGCTCGGAGAGCCAGGCCGAGATGGATGGGTCGCTGCCGCTGCGGGCCGGGGCGGCGTGTCCGCTGATGATCAACTTTTCCTGGGCGCGGGTGATAGCCACGTAGAGCAGGCGGCGGGTTTCGGCCTGGGATTGGAGCTGATCTTGCTGACTGGCCAGGCGATAAAGCATGGGCGCCGGGTCGAGTTTGAAGGCGAAACCCAGCCCGGGCAGCAGGTAGGCCAGCTCACTGGCGCCGCGCGGTTCGCGACCAGCATCAGCCAGCACCACCACGGGAAACTCGAGACCCTTGGATTTATGGATCGTCATCAGGCGCACAGCACCCTGGGCTTCGGCCGGGGCTTCGCCCTCGCGTGCGCCGGCGTCATTCAGGGTGGCAAGGTATTCAAGAAAATCACGGACATTGACCTGCTGGCTGGATTGGGCATCACCGAGCAGTTTATCCAGGTTGCGCCACAGGCGGCCGCCACTGCCGGTAGAGTCATCGGCGGCGAGCAGGGCGCGGTAATCGCAGGCATCCACCAGGCATTTGAGCAGCTCGGCCACCGGCACACGGTCTACCATCGGCAGCAGCTCAGAGATGATCCGGGCTGCGCGTTGGGCATAGGCATTGTCAACTTCATTTAACATGGACAGATCGCCGCGCAGGGCCGCCCAGTACGGCAGAACTTGCGTACCCTGCAGGCGCAGCTGGTAGAGGGCGGCATCACTGAGCCCAAAAGCGGGTGAACGCAGCAAACCAGCCATGCACAGGTCATCGGAAGGGTCGGAAAGTGCACGCAGCAGGTTGAGAACATCACGGATCTCGGGGCGGTCGTAGAAGCCGCGCCCGGCGACAGTCACAAAGGGCAGGCCTGATTCTTCAAAAGCGTCTTCATAAGCCGCAAAGCCAGTGGAAGCACGGAAGAGCAGGGCAACCTGGTCCCAGGTCTGGATCTGGTGCCCGGCTTTCAGTTCCAGCAGGCGTTCGGCCAGGGCACGCGCGGCGGACTGGCGCGCAGAGGCGCTTTCGGCCCCGACGCCGAGCACGATCTCAACATGCGGCCCACTGATATGCTCCGGCACAATCTTGCGATAGGCGCTGAGCGGCGAGAAAGGCACATGGTAGGGGCGCGCCGGATCAGGCTGGGTGCCCATGACGATGGAGAGCAGGTCAGCGCTGGCCAGCAGCAGGGGTTCGTGGGCGCGATAGGTGATGTCCAGATCGAGCACCAACCCACCGGTACGGCGGACCCGCTCCTGCACGGCGCGGAAGACGGTCACATCGGCGCGGCGAAAGCGATAGATGCTCTGGCGGGCATCACCCACCAGGAAAAGCCGTCCGGGCGGGCCGGAAAGCGCTTCAACAAGCTCACGCTGGCGGGCGTTAGTATCCTGAAATTCATCCACGAGCAGGGCGTCCAGTTCAGACTGCCAGCGGGCGCGGATGGCGGGATTTTTGAGCAGCTGCAAGGCGCCGTATTCCAAATCATCAAAGTCAAGGGCGTGGCGCAGGTTGAGGGCGGCCTGGTAGCCCTGCAGCAGCTGGTCAAAGGCGCGGCGCAGGAGCGGCTGGAGCTGCTCGAAAAGGTCTTCAAGCTCGGCGTCAGGAGGACTATCCTTTGAACCGGCGCCGCTGGTCAGCGGGTTGAGCAAGGCATCGAAGGCGGTTTTGAGGGCGGAGATGGCATCCCTGACCGGGCTGACCCTTTTGCCAATGTTGCCGCGCATCTTTTCTCGCCGGGCCTGGAAGAGATACCCGGCACAGGTGACGGGTTCAGCACGCGCCAGGGCAGATTCGGCCTCGCGCCAGAGAACCAACAGGTCGGTCAACATGGAAGCCATGTTCTCGCCCTCGTTCTGGGTCAGGCTCTCGCGAGACATGGCGCGCAGATCGGCAAGCGGTTCCGAGATTTCCGGGCTGCGCAAGCTGGACTCAAGGCTTTGCAGGACCAGGCTGCGACTGTTAAAGTCTTGCAGAAAGGTCTCGCGTGCTTCCAGGCGACGGTTGAGCAGAAAACCTAGCAAGGCCTGCACGCCGCTGGCGCGAAAGTGCTGAAAGAGCGGCGCGTAATCAGGCAGTTCGACCAGGGTACTGCTGGTATCGCTGACAACCTGAACGCGCAAGGCGGCAGCCAGACCTTCATCGAGGACTTCAAAACGCGGGTCGTTGCCAGCCTCGGCGGGATGAGCGCGCAGGATCTCAGCACACAGGCTGTGGATGGTGCCGATGCGGGCAGAATCCATCTGGGAACCAAGTTCGACCCAACGCTGGCGTTCGTTGGGATCGACGGCGTTTTGGGCCAGCTCCCCAAGGGCAGTGCGGACGCGGGAGCGCATCTCGCGGGCGGCTTTTTCGGTAAAGGTGATGGCGACCACCCTGCGCGGGGAAAGCCCGCCCGCCAGTAGGCCGGCATAGCGCGCGATGAGAGTGCGGGTCTTGCCACTGCCTGCGCCAGCGGTCAGAACGATGTCGCGTTGGCGTTCAAGGGCAGCAGCGCGCTGCGGTGGCGTGAGATTGAAGGATGTAACGACGCGGTCGAGCAGGGGTTCTTTCACGGGCTGTGCTCCGGAGGAGGCTGGATGAAGTTGAATTACTTTTCCAGATTGAAGCGCATCATTCTTTGGGGAGCGCTTCCGGATGGAAGGTCTTCGGGATGGCTGGGTCGCTAAAAAAGAAACGACGACTGGCAGCAGCTTTGGCAGGTTACCAACCGGGTTGGTAGCGCCAGCACCATTGGGCGGCAGGACAGTAGGCTGGGCAGCCGCCTTTGGGAGGCTGGGGGCTGAAATCGCCGGACCGGATGCCGTTGATGATGCGCAGCAAGTGTTCGCGCACCAACTGGTAGGCAGCCAGGGGGCCTTGCGCTCTTTCGGTTTTGAACTTTGCTAGGCGCAGGCTGCCGGCCTCGGCGGCCAGGATCTTCCAGTACAGTCCATCGACCGGTTCACCCAGCCCGAGAGCATCGCGGGCGGCCAGGGCATAGAGCGGCAGCTGCAGGCGGCGGCCGTCCGTCAGATCAGAAGCAGTCAGGTGGCTGCCGCCGGTTTTGTAATCGATCACGCGCAGACCGCCGCTGGAATTACGGTCGAGGCGGTCAATGACACCGTGCAGTCGCAAAGTTTCAGCGCCCAGGTCAACCAGCAGCAGTGGGCTGCCGGCGATGCCGAAGGTCTGTTCATAGGCAAATGGGCTCCAATCCGCGCCTTCCCCGGCCAGGGCGCTGATGGTCAGCTGCAGGGCAGCCAGAAATTGGTCTTGTTCGACGTTCCAAAGTGGCGAGGGGCGGAAACCATAGACAAGCGGGGCATCTGCAAAGACCCTCTGGGCAACTTGCGGCAGCAGCGCCAGGACACTCGGCAAGTCAGCCGGATTGGCAGCGCTGCGGTAGACCTCTTCCAAAATTTTATGCAGGATGGTACCGATCTGGCTGGCATCCAGGCCCAGTTGGGGCGAGGCTTTTCCTTCCAACTTGAGCGCGTTTGAAACATAAAACATGTGCGGGCAGGCGGCATAAGATTCAAGGCGCGAGGCGCTCCAGACGCGGGAGGCAGAGTAGGTTTCAGCCAGCCGGGATGAAAGCGCCGGCACAAAACCTTCGAAACTACCCTGGGGAGTTCTGGCGCGGCGAGCCTGCAGGACATCCCGGGCATGCGCCAGGGCCTGCCAACGTGGCCGCAGCTCAGCATACTGGCCGGGCAATAACTTTTGGCGCACAGCCCAGAAAAGGACTTCCTGGCCAGAGGCCGCCTCGCACAGCGCGCGCGGAGCATCCGGGCGGATCGATTGGAGAGCGGAATCGGTAAACAGGCTTCGGGCGGCCTGCCAAAAGGGCGAGGCTTCCCAGCTCTCGCCGTCGTCGGATAGATAGGGACGGGTAAGCAGCAGAAAGCGCTCGGCACGGGTGACGGCCTGGTAAAACAGACCAGCTTGTTCACGTTCCAGGCGGGTTTCGAGACCTAGCCCGGTGCGCAGGTCCTCGTCCAGAAAGGGATCGGAGCGTTCGACAGCCGGGAAGAACCCCTCGGACAACCCAAGCAGGGCTACAGCCTGAAAACGCAGACCGCGAGCCTCTGGCATGGAGGCGATCAGCAGAACAGGCTCATCCCGGACGAAAGGCTCGGGCAGGGCTACACCCGCCAGGGTGCTTTGCAGGTCGATCAGGAAGCGGGGGTAATCAATACGGCGCAGACCGGCGATGGCCTCGCTGAGCACCAAAGCGCGCAAAGCCTCGCGCAGGGCTTCGCAGGCCAGCTGGTCACGTTCGCTGATCGCGTTTCCATAGAAATGCAGGCTTTCGAGCAGGTTTTCGAGCCAGGCAATCCACTCAAGCAGCGAGGGCGTGCCATCCGGCGGGGTCAGATATGCAAAAAATGCCTGCAAGCCGGCTCGCAGCGGCTCAAGCTGTGGGCCGTGCGGCAGCCCGGGCAGGCCGCGATCATCGTCGATTTCGGAGTAGTCTGGGCCGCCAACTGGGGCCAGTCGCAGCCAGGTCTCTTCCCACTGAGCCTGACCCTCAACGATGCAGGCTGCGCGGCTGATGGTTTCCAGCTCATCGACAATCTGGGGCTCAAGTAAGAAATCAAAATAGGGTGAGCGCAGACTGTTGAAGAGCAGGCGGGTCTTGAAGCCACTGACCGGCAGAGAAAGCAGGTTCAACAAGGCAGTAATGGCCGGCGACTCGCTGAGCGGATCGGATTGGGTGAAGCGCACAGGCAACCCAAATTCGGCGGCGGAGCTGCGCAGCAGGTGATGGTAGACCTGGGCATTGGGGGTAAAAATGGCGCAGTCGCTGAGCGGCAGGCCGTCGCGCACAACACGGGCCTTAACCCAGCGCAAGGCCTCGCGAGCTTCTTCGGCCGGAGAGCGTGCTTCGAGCAGGAGCGGAGCAACTGCAGTACGGCGCTCGGGACTGCCAGTTTCAAAGAGCTGCTCTTCCAGATGGAGCAAATCAGGGGGTAAAAATGGGGCATTGGCAAGTGTGCTGACGCTGGGCGATAATTCAACGCACAGGCTTTCTATAGATGGCGTAAAACGGCGATGGGCGGGGCGATCCGAAGCGGGTTGGCCTGGCAGGGTGATGAGCATGTCAGTAACCTGGGCAGAGAGCAGCTGCAGAGCACGGCGTTGGGCACCTTTGAAAGAGTCGAAACCATCCACAACCAGCAGGCGAATGGGAGCAGCCAGGCTGGGATGGTTTTCCAGGGCGGCGACTGCCAACCAGCTCAACCCATCGGGGTCAGCCCAGTCGAGTTCACGCAGGCGGGCCTGGTAACGGGCATAGAGCACAGCCAGCTCGCGCTGGGCGGGCGGGCCCTGGCGGGTGTATTCAATGAAGTCTTCGGGCTGGATCAGTGTACGTTTGAGTTCAGCGAAGATATCTCTCAACGCAAGGATGAAACCAGGCGCATTTTGCAGGGAGGTGTAGTGACTGATTTCCTGGGTGGCGATAGCGGTGTCGACGGTTTCCTGGACAAGCCGGTGCAGCAAGGGCGAGCTGGCGACCGGCACATCTAACCCGGCCAGTTCGAGCAGGTGGGTATACAGGTCACCAAAGGTGCCGACTGTGCCTCCCAGAGCGCCCCCCGCAATGGCCAGCCTGCGGCGAAAAGCGGAGGCTTGCAGGCGATCGGGCAGGATAACCCAGACCTGCGCGAGCGGGTGCAGGGCCAGGGTTGACCTGATTTTCTGGAGGCAGGTTTCGGTTTTGCCCACAGCGGGGCGGGCGATCAGCAGTTCGACAGGCAATGGAATTCTCCCCAGCTGGAACCAACCCCGATAAGAGTACAGGGCAATGAGACGCGTATACGCAGAAGCAGAGCCAGGGCAGGCAGCCTTTTCATAACGGCCCCTGGCTGGTCAGGGATAAGTATAGCAGATAAGGGGGTAAAAACCATTCAGGCGCTGATCGGAAAATACCGCCGAGCTTAAGGGTTTCCCATAGAAAATATGCGTTGCCCGGCAGGAAAATGAGGGCTCCAGGGTGGAATGAGGGCGGCCGCCCATCATTCCACCCTGGTTTTATGTTTCTCCCTTCCTCGTCCAATGTTTTTTGTTACGCAAGTCTCATGTGCAGACGGGGAAGGGCCGGGGATGGGGCACAGCAACACCTGACCGGGTTGAGTATCACATAGTCACAAACCAAAAGAACTTTCTCCGAAAAGCTGAACCGCGCCCCCAAGAAAAGAGGCTCTTTACACAGGTGCAAAATTTGCTATAATCAGAAACATGATTACGATAGACTACATCCACCGACAGACTGGTCGCAGAAATGCGTCCAACAATCAAATACCCATTTCAATTTGACGAGACCTGGACGGCATTCCCAGGTTGATTATTTCTAACCATCAAGACAGTCACTTTGAAAAGTGGCTGTCTTTTTTTCTTAAGCACGCTGGAAGGCTGCACGCAAGGAGCTGAACATGGAACCGATCACAGGCAAGATCCTTAAACTAAATAACTGGCCCAATGGAAAGATCATCGGGCTCGCCAAGCAGGCCGCGACCGGGCTGGCAGAACAGGGACTGGAACGCGAAGCAATCCTGTCTCGCCTGGAAGCTGTGCGCAGCGAACCGGGGCAATACCTGGCAGACGACCTGCTGGCAGACCTGGCACGCGAATGCCTGCGTCTGCTGCCAAAGAAACCCGATCTTCTGGACGATCTGCGCACTGAGCCGCTGCCCTACCCGGTCTGGGGACGCGAGGCGATCGACAACGAAGCACTGGCCCAAATGGACAATGCCATGCGCCTGCCCGTCAGCGTAGCCGGAGCCTTGATGCCAGATGCGCATGTCGGCTATGGACTGCCAATCGGTGGTGTGCTGGCGGTGGATCACGCCGTGATCCCGTTCGCGGTAGGCGTGGATATCGCCTGCCGCATGCGGCTTTCGCTGTTTGCGGTCTCGCCTCACCTGCTTGGACAAAAAAAAGGCCGCTTTGAGGACGCACTGCGTGAGCAGACCGCTTTTGGCGTGGGCGCGTCGTGGCAGGGTAAGCAGCGCGCCGAGCACGAGGTTCTGGATGACCCGGCCTGGCACGCCACCCGCCTGCTCACAAGCCTGCAGGATAATGCCGCGCGGCAGTTAGGTACCAGCGGAACCGGTAATCACTTTGTGGAATGGGGCGCTTTCAGCCTGAATGAACCCATGCTCGGACTGCAGCCCGGTGATTACCTGGCGCTGCTGTCACACAGCGGTTCACGCAGCATCGGTTTCAAGATCGCCGATCGCTACAGCAAGCTGGCGATGGAGCTGCATCCCGACCTGGATAAGAGCATCCGGCATCTGGCCTGGCTTTCGCTGGATTCGGAAGAGGGCCAGGAATATTGGCTCTCGATGGAACTGGCCGGACGATTCGCCTCGGCTAACCATGCCATCATTCACCGGCGTGTGGCCGCGGCAGTCGGGCTGAAGGAGGCCGCAGTCGTCGAGAACCACCATAACTTTGCGTGGGTCGAAAAAATGGCAGATGGCAGGACTGTAATCGTACACCGCAAGGGGGCAACCCCGGCGGGTGAGGGTGTGCTGGGGGTCATCCCTGGGTCGATGGGTGATGCCGGCTACGTGGTACGCGGCCGAGGCAACAGCACTGCGCTGGCTTCAGCCTCGCATGGGGCCGGCCGCCTGATGAGCCGCAAAGCAGCGCTCAATTCAATCAGCAAATTGTCGCGGGATTCGTATCTCAAAGAACGCGGCATCACACTGCTGGGAGGCGGTCTGGATGAATCGCCACAAGCTTATAAACCGATCGAAAAGGTAATTGCCGCCCAGCAGGAGCTTGTGGATGTGATCGGAAAATTCAGCCCGCGCATCGTGCGCATGGCCGATGATGCCGGAGATTTTTAACCAACCGGGTGCTTTGCAGCACCCGGTTTTTTTGGAAAGCAGGTAGCTACTCACCGCTATCTAGGAACAAATAGCAGCCACAAAAGCACATTGCCCAGACCATTTGCAATAGAATTTTCCAAGCATGCTATTGTTAGTTTTGCCGAAATAGCCACCCACTGTAGCCCGAAAGCTGGGAAATCGGTACGGGAAGCATGCAACCGAATAGCTGATTACGAGGCAATTTAATGAGCGAAGCGCGCAAAAGTGATATTATCAGGCTGGAATGGGAAGTCAATCCCAAATAATAACAAATGAAGCGTCCACCAGATTACCTCATACAAATCATCATCCTGATCGTGACAGCAGCAGCAGCCATCACCATCACTGTCATCGCGTTGGTTAAGGTTAAGCCAGAAGATCGGTTTAAAACACCTGTACTTGTCACCTACTCGCCAGCAGCCCAACCGGCGCGCTCAACAACGCCCAACCAGCCGATCATCCCTTACATCAGCCGCACACCCGCAATGAACAATGTCACACTTGTGCCCAGAACAGCCATACCGACCATGTTTTCCACATCTTTGCCGGATAACACCATGGTCCCGCCACTGCAAAGAACCAGCATACCCATTTTCGTGGCAACTTCCCGGTATTCAACCCAGCTGGCCATGTTGACTGAATATGTAAAGGCTACCCAAATTTCGGCCGAACAAACCAAAATGGCGGGCGCCCCATGCCAATGCTTTGCCGATCTGTATGATTGCTACACTTTCTATACGCACACTGCCGCTCAACTTTGCATGAACTATTGCATCAGGCTGGGCTTCGGTGATATTCATAAATTGGACGATGACAAAGATGGTTTTGCTTGCGAAAGCAGGTAAAAATATCCTAACCAGAACGCCAAAGGTGCGAGATGTAAGCTTCAAGCCCAGGCTCGTGGCTACCTTATCGACACATACGAAATAGGTATCGAAACGCTCGCGGGATGCGAGCGTTTCGATTTCAATATCTGCTGCACGGTAAAAAAGATATTCTTTCTGATCCGAAGCCGGGTATTCAAAAAGACTTGCATGTTAACCCTTCCGCTAGTACCGTAATCGAGCAAAACCAAACCAGGCTTGATCACTATTCATGATTTAGATGAAGTGCCTCGACGCAGCCTAGTACACTTGGGCGCAAATAATAAGTATGGTGCAAAAGTAGCTTGACGCAGGCGATGGCAATCGGTAAACTATGCTGAAAACTGAAAGTAGGTAAAGCAGAATGCCATTCCCAAAAGCAACAG